>NZ_JBEUPA010000108.1:0-31070 GCF_040492065.1 Actinomadura sp. NPDC000929
TCCGGGTCCAGGGGTTGCTGCGCTACCTCTACGGCCCGGGCACCAACGGCGAACATCACAACCCGCACATCGGGGCGGGCTTCGACGCCGCCGGTCCGGCCGCAGGCATCCGGGCGCCGCGCAGGCGCCCTCTCCCGACCGCCGGGCGAGCGCCCGCGCCCGGCGCGGCACGGGAAGGAGGTGGGCCCGAGACCCGATTCGAACCGGCGCGCAGCCGGTGAGTTCAGGCGGCCGGTACTCCGTCCGACCCCCGTCCCGGCCGCCGACGCAGTCAGGGATCGCTGCGGAGCAGGGCCCGTGGAGGAGCGACATCCTCCACGGGCCCTGTTCACAGCTTCCTGCGCCAGACCTGCCCGTGCACGACGTCCCCGAAGCGCTCCACCGGGTCCTCCTGCTCCTCCAGGACGAACCCGGCCCGCTCGTACAGGCGGTGCGCGGGACGCTGCAGCGCCGTCGTCCACAGCATGATCTCGGAGTAGCCCGCCTCGGCGGCGAAGTCCACGCAGGCGCCGACCAGCGCCGCCCCGACGCCCGTACCGCGGGCCCGCGGCTCGACGTGCAGCAGCCGGAGCTGCGCGACGTCGTCCTCCCGCCGGACGCAGAACACGGCGCCCAGCCGCTCCCCGTCCGACTCGGCGATCCAGGCGTTCTCCCGCTCCGGGTCGTGCCCGCGCACGTAGTCGGCGACGACGGAGGCGACCAGGGCCTCGTAGGTGCGGTCCCAGCCGCACTCCGCGTCGTAGAGGGCGCCGTTGCGCTCCACCACCCAGCCGAGGTCGCCGGGGCGCAGCGGGCGCAGAACGAACTCGGCTCCGCGGGGGCGCTCCCCGAGGACGTCCTGGACGGTGCGCATCGCCGCGAGCAGGCGGCGGCGGTCGACCGGGTCCAGGCCGTCCAGCAGCTCGCGGATCTCGGCGACGGACCGCTCGTCCAGCAGGGCGAACACCTCGCGGCCGCGCGGGGTGAGCCGGACGATCTGGCGCCGGGCGTCCCCCGGCGCGCGCTCCCGCGCGACGAGGCCGTCGGTCTCGAACCGGGCCAGCATCCGGCTGAGATAGCCCGCGTCGAGGTCGAGGGCGCGGCGCAGGGCCAGCACCTCGCTGTCCTCGCGCTGCGCCAGCTCGAAGATCACCCTGGCCTCGGTCAGCGAGTACGGCGACCGGACGACCCCCTCGCCGAGCACCCCGATGACGCCGGTGTAGAAGCGGTTGAACGCGCGGATCGTGCCGACGTCCTCCCGGGTCGCCTCCATGCCCGCCTCCTAACGTTTGACTCAGTCAAACATTAGGCGAGACGGGCGCCGCGCGCCACCCCCAGGGGTCGTCAGACGTTCGCCTCGGCCTTCGCGGGCCGCAGTTCCCGCGCGTCGCGGACCACCCTGCGCTCGACGAAGAAGGTCATCAGCGGCACGACGCCGCCGAGCACGATCATCACCATCCGGCCCAGCGGCCAGCCGGTGCGCCGCCACAGGTCGTAGGCGACCGCCAGGTAGACCATGTAGAGGAAGCCGTGGACGGGCGCCACGATGCCCGCGAGCGCCGGCATGTCGGTGGGGCCGTACTTGAGGATCATGCCGATCACCAGCAGCACCAGCAGCGTGCCGACCACCAGCGCCAGGATCCGGTACCTGGCCACCGCGCCTTCCACAGCAAACGCACCTTTCGTTCGGCGGCCCCTCGGGCGGGGCGGGCCCCCATGGGCGGGGTGTGCGGGACGCGGGTCAGCCGCGCCCGCGGCTCTCGGAGTTGAGCCGCGCGAGGTAGCGGTTGTACGCCGCGAGCGCGGGGTCCTCTTCCTCCTGCTGCCGGATGATCTCCCGCTTGACCTCGGCCTCGGCGGGCTCCTCGATGGTCCTCGGCGCGGGCCGCACCCCGGCCCGCTCGTCCCGGATCATCTTGACCCACATCACGATCACGAAGATCGCGAAGATCGGCCACTCGAACGTGTAGGCCCAGCTGCGGTCGTTGCCGCCCTGGGCCCGGTCGAACTGCCACCAGCCGAAGCCGAGGAACGCGCCGCACAGCACGATGGCGAGCGCGTGAAGCCCGAGCCAGCCGGGGGTGAGGAACCGTCGCACGTCACCGAGCCTACCCCCGGTCCGGCGGCCCCCGACCGCGACCCCGGCCCGGCGCGCCGGGCCGTCAGGAGGGCTCCGGGCCCACGTAGACGGCGCGGGGGCGCAGCGGGCCGCGCCGCCCGTACTCCTCCAGCGCGTGCGCGAGCCACCCGGCGGTGCGGGCGACGGCGAAGACGGCCTCGCCGGCCCCCGGGACGAGCCCGGCGACGGCGCCGAGCGCCGCCAGGGAGAAGTCGACGTTGGGCTCGGGCAGGCGGCGCCGGGCGGCCTCGGCGAGCACGGCCTCCGCGGCGGCGAGCCGGTCGTGGCCGGGCGCCGCGGCCCGGACGAGGTCCATCAGCAGCGCGGCGCGCCCGTCGCCGGACTTGTAGACCGCGTGCCCGAACCCCGGCACGGGCTCGCCGCCGCGCAGCCGCTCCCCGACCACGCGGGACGCCGCCTCCGGGTCGGCGACTTCCGCGATCAGGCGTTCCGCGCCGTAGGACGCGCCGCCGTGCAGCGGGCCGCTCAGCACTCCGAGCCCGGACGCGACGACCGCGTAGGGGTCGGCGCGCACGGACGCGGCGACCCGCGCCGCGACGGTGGAGGCGGCGAGCTCGTGGTCGGCCAGCAGGATCATGGCGGCCTCGAACGCGCGCAGCAGCCCCGCGTCCCCAGGCGGGTGCGGGCACAGCCGGTTCCAGAGCCGCTCGGCGATCCGTCCGCCGCTGCCCTCGCCGCCCCGTCCGCCGCCGGGGGCCCGGTTCGCGGCGGGCAGGGCCTCGACGAGCCCGGCGATCAGCGCCCGCCCGGTCGCGACGACGCCCTCGGGATCGAGGTGGTGGCGCAGCGGGTCGGTCGCGGCGAGCGCGGCCGCGATCAGGTGGAGGCGGTCGAGCGGGAGGAGCCCCGGCGGCAGGCCGGACTGGGCCGCGACGGCCGCGGCGACGCCGTCCGCCCTGGCCCGCCAGGGCTCGGCGCCTTCCTCGGGCTCCCCGGGCTCGTCGCGCCCCTGCCACAGCCAGGCGGCGACCTCCTCGAACGTCCGGCTCCCGGCCATCTCCAGGGCGTCGCGGCCCCGGTAGTAGTGGCGGTCGGCGCCGAGCGCGGTGATCGCCGACTCGATCGCCAGCTCGCCCGGCCCCGGCGGGCGGCGGGGCCTGCCGCGCCGGGCCAGCTCCTCCACCTGTGCGGCCTCGAACAGGCTGCGGCGGCCGTCCGGCGCCTGCCGGCGCCGCAGCACGCCCCGGCTCACGTACGCGTAGAGCGTGGCGGGCTTCACACCGAGCCGCTCGGCCGCGGCCTTGGCGTCGATCCACCCGCCGAGCTGCTCTTCGTCCGCCATCCTCATCCCCGTACATTGATTTTCGTCAATATTGATACACAGGATTGCCGGTGTCAATCTGGGGCCATGCCACAGATTCACTTCCTGGACGTCACCAACCGCGACGGCGTCCAGACGGCCCGGACGGGCCTGTCCAAGTTCGGCAAGACGATGGTCAACTTCTACCTGGGGCGGCTGGGCGTGGCGCAGTCGGAGATCGGCTTCCCGTTCCTGTTCCACGAGGTCCCCTACGTCCGGGCGCAGATCGCGCTGGCGGAGGCGGGCGCGTTCGGGGACCTGCGCCTTTCGGGGTGGTGCCGGGGCGTCGCTGCGGACGTGGAGAAGGCCGCCCGGGTCCGGGCCGGAGGGACCGGGCTCGCGCACTACAACCTGTCCATCTCGACGTCCGACTACATGATCGCCAACAAGTTCCGGGGCCGCCTCGACCGCGACGCGATCATCCGGGAGACCGTCGCGGCGGTCCGCGCGGCCAAGGCGGGCGGCGCGCGGACGGTCGGGGTCAACGCCGAGGACGGCTCGCGCACCGACGAGGGCTTCCTCACCGAGTTCGCGCTCGCCGCGAAGGAGGCCGGCGCCGACCGCGTCCGGTACTGCGACACGATCGGCGGCGACACGCCGGAGCGCATCAGGGAGCGCTTCGCCGGGCTCGCCTCCGCCGTCGCGATGCCGGTCGAGACCCACTGCCACAACGACCTCGGCATGGCCGTGGCCAACTCCGTCAGCGGCGCGCTCGGCGCCCTGGAGGCCGGCCAGGACGCCTGGATCAACACGTGCGTGAACGGCATCGGCGAGCGCTCGGGCAACGCCGACCTGCTGTCGACGATCCTGGCGTTCCGCCACGGCTTCGGCCTTGAGGGGCGCGCCGAGATCGGCGATCCGATCGACCTCGGGTGGGCGCGCCGCTTCGCGCTGTGGGCGAGCTACGCGTTCGGCCAGCCGCTGCCCGCCAACCAGGTCGGCGTGGGACGGAACGCGTTCGCGCACGAGTCCGGCATCCACGCGGACGGCGCGCTGAAGGACCACGGCAACTACGAGCTGTACGACGAGGCGACGCTCGGCCCCTTCCCCGACGACTGGCACGCCCGTCCCGGCCGCGTCGTGCTGACCGGCGAGTACGGCGGCAAGGCGGGCTTCCGGCACGTGATGGACGGCCTCGGCGCCGAGCCCGCCGACGAGGACCTGGCCTTCCGGCTCGTCCAGCTCTGCAACGCCCAGACGGGCCGCCCGCTGACCGACGACGAGCTGCGCCTCATCGCCGCCCACCCGCGCGAACTGGCGCTGCTCTTCCCCGACCAGATCTCCTGATCGCGGATTCGGCCTGATTTGTCAGTCTGAAGCCCTACGTTTCCGGCATGGCGAGCAGCACGATGGCGGCAGGGGCCGCGCAGTCGTACCGGTACACGAGCCCGTCCGGGCTGGACGAAGGGCTCCTGGGGCTCTCCACGTCCGGCGGGACGACCAGCAGCGGGCCGCAGGCGCACCCGCACTTCTTCAGCGGCGTGCTCACGCAGCCGGGGGCCGCGGCGGCCGGACTGCTCGCCCTGGCCGACGTCGCGCAGACCCGGTACTACCAGCCGCGTCCCACCTCGTTCCGGGATCCGGTCGTCACGTGCAACGGCGACCGGATCCGGATGGAGTCCTTCTCCGCCTGCGGCGGCGTGTACGCCCGGCTGGACGTGCTGGAGCCGGCGCTGGACGGCGAGGTCCACGAGCGCGGCACGACGAACGTGGACGTGAACGGGCCGCTGCGCGAGGCGCTCGCCCGCGTGGGCGGGTCCGACCCGCTGCACCTGGCGGTCGGCGCCGGGGAGATGGCCGTCACCACGATGGACGGGGCCGTGGTGGAGAAGAAGGTCCCGCTCCCCGACCGCTGGCTGCGCGGCTTCGCCGAGGTCCAGGTCATCACGGCCGGGTTCGACCCGCGCGGGGAGCTGGCCGGGCCCGACGCGGTGCGGTTCCTGCGGTCCCTGCCCCGCGGGGGGCGCGGGCCGCTGTGGGTCGTCCCCGCGGGCCGGACGCTGCGGGTCGCGGCGCGCCCGTCTCCCGGGGCGGTCTGCCTGGCGGGGCCCGACCGGCTGCGGACGCTGCTGCCGCTGCTCCGCTTCGCGAAGGCGCTCCGCGTCTACGGGCCGCCCGTCGCCGGCGGGAGCGGGCCGGTGTCGAGCGTCTGGGAGCTGGAGCTGCCCGGCATGCGGTACGTCCTGACCCTGTCGCCGCAGCACTCGCGCGGCTTCTCCGGGGAGGGCGCCGTGCTGGACGCCGTCTCGACCGACGAGGCGGCGGGGGACGCCGACCTGCTCGGCGCCCTGCTGTCCTTCGAGCCGCGCGTGGAGCCGGGCCTCCTGGCCGAGCGGTCGGGGCTCCCGCTCGCGCGGACGAAGGCGGCGCTGGTCCAGCTCGGGACGTCCGGCCGCGTCGGCTTCGACACCGCCGAGGCCGCGTACTTCCACCGCGAACTGCCCTACGACCCGGCGCGGGTGGCCGACCTCAACCCGCGCCTGCGTTCGGCGCGCGCGCTGGTCGCGGAGGGCGCCGTGCGGTTCACCGCCGAGGACGCGGCGGTCGTCTCCGGCAACGGCGGCGAGCGCCAGGTCCGCTTCGACGGCGACCGCGCCACCTGCACCTGCCCGTGGTGGTACGACCACCGGGGCGGGCGCGGCCCGTGCAAGCACGTCCTCGCCGCCCGGATCGTCCGCCGCGAGGCGAGCGCGGAGGCGGCCCGATGAGCGCCCGCGAGGACGACCTCCAGAAGGCGCTCCACGCCGGCGACGTGGAGCTGACGGCGCGCCTGGTCGCCGAGCTCGACGACGACGCCCGCCGCGCCGTCGCCAAGGACCTGCCCGACCGCCTGAAGGCGATGCGCGCCGCGACGCGCCACGGCGAGCTGCCCCACACGACGCTGGAGCCGCTGCTGGTCGCCGGCGCCGGCACGCTCGGCGGGCCGGCGGCCGCGGCCGCGTGGCTGTGCCGCCGCGACCTGCGCGTGTGGTGGACCCAGGACGGCCCCGCCCGGACCTGCGAGGCGCTGCGCGCGGTCACGTCCACGCGCCCGGACGAGTGGCGCGCCGAGGTCGCCCGGCGCGTCGCCGCCCGGTTCCGCGTCTCCGGCGGCGAGTCGCTGCTGTGGCACATGGCGGCGGTGCTGGCCGAGTCGGCCGGGACGGTCCCCGAGTCGGACGGTTTCGTGGTCGGCTGGGTGACCGAGCGCGACCTCCCCGACGCCGGCGACCCGTTCCTGGACGCGCTCGTCCCGAGGCTGTTCGACGTGGAGGCCGTGGGAGGCACCCTCGCCGACGACGGGGCGAGGCCCCAGTGGAACCGTCCCCGCATAGGCGGCTGGGCAGGCGCCCTCGCCGGCCTGGCCGCGACCGGGCGGCTCGACCGCGCGGTCCTGCTCGACGGCTGCGTCCGCCGCTTCCTGCGCGGCGGCACCGCCCGCGACCTCCGCTGGTTCATCGCGCTGCACGACACGCTGGAGCCCGACGACGACGAGACGGCCGCCCGCGTGCGCGACTACGTCCGCCTGCTCCCGGCCGCGCCCTCGACCGTCGCCGGACTCGCCCTGCGCCAGGTCCGCCGCGTCGACGACCAGGGCGGGCTCGACGCCGCGCTGTTCGACGAGGCCGCGGACGCGCTGCTGTTCCGTCCCGAGAAGAAGCTCGTCCAGGCCGCGCTGATCTGGCTCGACCGCACGGCCCGCAAGCGCGACCGGGTCGACGCCACGCTGCGCGCCGTCACGGCCGTCTTCCACTCCGACGCGCTCGACCTGCGCGAACGCGCCGTCGCGATCGCCGCCAAGCACGCCGCCCACGCGAGCGAGGCCGTCCACGAGGAGGTCCGTGCCGCCGCCCGCGACCTGCCCGCCGTCCTGCGCGAGCCCGTGGCCGCGGCGTTCGGCGCGGTCGAGACGACCGACGACTCCGAGCGGTCCCCGGGACCGCCGCCCTTCACCCCGCGCGAGGCGCCCGCCCCGATCGGCTCCCTCGACGAGCTGGCCGAGGAGTTCGCGGTCCTGCTGCGCGCCGACGAGGAGTGGCGCACGTCCGAACGCTTCCTGGCCGCGCTCGTCGAGTTCGCCTACCGCGACCCGGAGGCGACGCGCGCGGCGCTCCGGAAACCCGCCGGCGACGTCGCCCCCTGGCTCACCGACTCCGACCGCCACGGGTACTGGCGCGCCTACGTGAAGGCGAGCTGGATCGCGCTGCCGGTGCGGAGCCTCCTGCACCCGCCGAAATCGCACGGCCTCAGGGATGCGCTCGCCTCCCTCCTGAAGGGGCGGTCCCGCGCGGCCGGGACGGTGTTCAGCCCGCAGATGGAGCGCTTCCTCACCCTGCGCAGGCACGAGATCGCGTCCATGGTCGGGAAGGTGCCCGTGCTCCTCGCGACCCCGACCGCGGGCAGCGGCCACGTCGACCCGGACGTGCTGGTCGCGCGGCTCGAACGGATCGAGGCGGCGGGCGCGGAACCGGGGCGGGCCGACCTCACGCAGGCGATGCTACGCGTGCCGCGCGAGATCGACCCGGCCGCGGTGGGACGCGCGCGGCGGCTGGAGTCCAAGGCGGGCCGGACCCTCGCGGCCTGGCTGGCGGACGGCGGGCTCGCCGACCCCGCCGTCGAGTGCACGGTCCTCGACAAGCCCCTCGCGAGCGTCCGCGGCCGCACGCTGCGCCTGCCGACCCGGATCCTGTCCACGGTGGACGTCCCCGGCGACTCCGACATCGCCCACCTGTGCGCCTTCCCCGAGGACGGCTGGACGGACTTCGGAACGGCGGGGATCCACGCGGCCCAGGGGTTCTGGCCGTCGGTCCTGCCGTCCCACCGCGAGGTGACCGCCGCGCATCTCGCCCCCGACCTGGCGGGCGCGAGCGAGGAGGAGCTGGGCCAGGGCGCCGTCATGCTCGACCTGGCCGGGGCCGACGGGCCCACCGGCTCCGCCACCGGGACGCTGCTCGCCTGCGCGCTCGCCCACCGGAGCCAGAACGAGCGCGCGGACGCCGTCGAGGCGCTGCTCGTCCTCAGCGCCCGGGGCGACCTGCCGGCGGCCGAGACGGGCACGGCGCTCGGACGGCTCGCCGCCCTGAAGCGCCTCACCCTCCCCCGCGCGGTGAAGGCCCTCACGGCGGCCGCCGACGGCGGCGGGCACGCCGGAGTCTGGGCGATCCTCGCCGCGGCCCTCCCGCACGCGCTCCCCGCCCCCGGCGAGCGCGCCGTGACCGGGGTCCCCGACCTCATCGCCCTGGCGACCCGCCTGGCGGAGACGACCGGCGCCCGGGACGCCGTCCCGGGCCTTGAGGACGTGGCCGCCCGCGGCGGTTCCAGCCGCCTGGTGAAGGAGTCCGCCCGCCTGCACCGCACGCTCGCAACGTGATGGGCCAGGCCGGTGTTGGAAGAGGAGCTGGTCCGGTGTGGGACGCTGAGCCCGGCGGAAGGAGCGCTGAACGATGACCGAGACCCTGGCGTTCGGAACGGTCGACACCGTGCTCGGCCGCCTGCTCGTCGGCGAGACCGAGACGGGGGTCGTCTCGCTGCACTTCCGCGACACCCCGGCCGCGCGCGCCCGCACCGCCAAGGCGACCGCGCTGCCCGTCGTGGACGCCCCCGCCCGCCTCGCCCCGGCCCTGGCGGCCCTGCGGGACTACTTCACCGGCGACCTGAAGCACTTCGAGCTGCCCATCGACTGGCGGCTGACGTCCGACGTCCAGCGGCAGGTGCTCTCCACGCTGTACGAGACCGTCCCCTACGGGCAGGTCCTCACCTACGGCGACCTGGGAGAGCGCAGCGGCACCGGCGTCCACGCCCAGGTCATCGGCCAGGTCATGGGCTCCAACCCGATCCCTCTGATCGTCCCCTGCCACCGCGTCGTCGCCTCGAACGGGCTCGGCGGCTACAGCGGGGGCTCCGGCGTCGAGGTCAAGCGCTGGCTCCTCACCCTCGAAGGCTCCGTCCCCGCCACCCTCGACTGGGACATCGACCGGGGGCCGTGACCTCCCGGGCCGCGGCGGGCGGCGCTAGGCCTTCGCCTGGGCGTAGGTGACGCCCGTGAGGTTCTCGGACACGTCCCAGAGGCGCTCGCCCAGGCCGGGACGGTCCGCCTGCCGGGGCGTGACGACCTTGGCCGGAGCGCCCCGGTACTGGAACAGGCGGGGGCCGTAGCAGGCCCCGCCGCGCACGTCCGGCGCCGTCGCGGCGTAGAGGGACGGGAGCGCGCCCGCGGCGGCCGACTGCGCCATCACCGCGTTGCCCAGCCCGGTGGCCTTCTCCATGAGCGTGTTGCCCTGCATGCGCGGCCCCGCCTGCTGCAGGTTCGTCGCGGCGTAGCCGGGGTGGGCGGCGACGCTGGTCACCTCCGGGACACGCCGGTCGAGCTCCTTGGCGAAGACCAGGTTGGCGAGCTTGGCCTGGCCGTAGGCGGTCCACTTGCGGTACCGGCGCTCGCCCTGCAGGTCGTCGAAGTCGATACGGCCCGTCCAGGCGAAGCCCGAGGTGACGGTGACGACGCGGGCGGACGGGGCGGCGCGCAGCGCGGTCAGCAGGAGGCCGGTGAGCGCGAAGTGGCCGAGGTGGTTCGTGCCGAACTGCATCTCGAAGCCGTCGGCGGTGGAGCGGCGCGGGATCGCCATCACCCCGGCGTTGTTGACCAGGATGTCGAGCGGCGCCTCGCCGTGCCGGGCCGCGAACTCCCGCACGGACGCCAGGTCGGCGAGGTCGAGGGAGCCCAGGACGAGGTCGCCCTGCGGCGCGGCGGCCTTCATCCGCTCCAGGGCGGCCCGGCCGCGCTCGGCGCTGCGGCAGGCCAGCACGACGGACGCGCCGTGCCGGGCGAGCTGGAGCGCGGTGTGGTAGCCGATGCCGCTGTTGGCCCCGGTGACGATCGCCCGCCGCCCGCGCAGATCGGGGATGTCTCCGGCCGTCCATCCGCCCATGGGGGCACCTCCACGTCCTGTCGCGAATCCACAAGTTAGACGGGCCATCGAATACGAGGCAACGCCCGCGCGGTGTGGCGCGATTCACACCCCCGGCGAACGCGCCCCCCGGCCGGAGGGCGCGTTCCCGGTCAGGCCGGAAGGGCCCTCTCGATGGCGGTGACGACCTCGGCGGACTCCGGCTCGGTCTGGGGCGCGAAGCGGGCCGCGACGGCGCCGTCCGGAGCGATCAGGAACTTCTCGAAGTTCCACCGGATGTCGCCGGTGTGGCCCTCGCCGTCGGGGACGCCGACGAGCTCCCGGTACAGCGGGTGCCGGCCCTCGCCGTTGACCTCGACCTTCTCGGTCATCGGGAACGTGACCCCGTAGGTCGCCGAGCAGAACTCGGCGATCTCCTCGGAGCTGCCGGGCTCCTGCCCCATGAACTGGTTGCAGGGGACGCCGAGGACGGTGAAGCCCCGTCCGGCGTACGTCTCCTGCAGCCGCTCCAGGCCGGAGTACTGCGGGGTGAGGCCGCACTTGGAGGCGACATTGACGACCAGGACGGCCTTGCCCCGGTACTGCTCGAGGTCCGCGGGCCCGCCGCGCAGGCCCTCGATCTCTACGTCGAAGACAGACATGGGGCCGATCCTAGGAGATCGCTCCGCGGATCGGCCGCGTCCTCGCCGCTGACGCCGCCGGCGGGCGGGTGGTTCCCGCCGCCGGCCGCCCTCACGCCCTCGGGGCGCCGGTCAGTTGCCCAAGGCGTTCACGAAGGCGGCGAGCTGGTTGCCCGCGTTGCCCAACTCACTGAAGGCGTTGTTGACCACTCCTGCCGCATCCGTCGGTGAGCTCAGCAAGTAGAAGATGACGAAGGCGATCGCCACATAGCGGAGGTTCTTCTTCATCCGTAACGCCATCCCTGTCCGTAGCGCGCGACACAATCGACCCGATCTCCATTGTGCCCAGCCGCGTCTGCCCGCAAAGCGCGATTTTACTGTGACGTACGGGCAACTTCATGGTGGCGTCGCGAAGAGAAGCCCCGCACCGGCGGGGGTACGGGGCCCGGGACCCGGCGTTCAGTTCGGGATGGCGCTCATGAACTGCGACAACGACTCGGCGGCGTTGCCGAGCCCGCTCAGGGCGCCGTTGACGAGATGCGCCGCCCCCTCGGGCCTGCTGATGACGTACCACGCCGTGAAGGCGATGGCGGCGATCTTCATGTGCTTCTTGTTCATTTCAACCACCCTCTGCGGTCGATCACTTACTCTCAGTGATTCCCCAGGGTGGCCTAAGAGAGATCAAGAGGGGACAAAGAGCAGGTCAGGTCCCCTTGGCGTGCCGGTGGAGATAGTCGATGTAGAAGGGCCGCAGGGCGTCGGCCATCTCGCCCTCCCCCGCGTGCGTGAACTCCTCCAGGAGCGACAGGCCGTGGAGGAGGTCGAACTCGGCGCGGCCGACCTCCCCCGTGGCCGCCGCGGCGGCCGGGATGGCCCGCAGCAGGTCCCACACGAAGCCGACGTCGCGCCGCTCCTTGGCGACGCCCATCGCTCGCTCGTACAGCTCCTTGGACGTCAGGTCGTCCAGATTCCCGCCGTCCGGCGTCTGTTCGGACATGATCCGACTCTATTCGAGCGTCCGGCCCGTCACCTCGCGCCGGGGGGCGAGGCTCCGGGCCGGGACGTCACTTCGTGATGACGCTCGGCGGGATCTCCTGGTCCTGCTTCAGCGCGCCGAAGAGCGTGGAGGCCTTGGACCTGTCCCAGGTGATGTAGGACCCGGCGGAGGCCGAGCTCCCCGCGCCCCCGATCGGGACGGTCGTCGTGACGCCGCCGCCGCCGCTGACGCCCTTCATCGCCCACATCATGCGGACCAGGTCGTACAGGTGGTCGCCGTCGTCCACCAGGAAGTTGCTGGTGGCGTTCATGGCCAGCGGGACGCTGCGGAACGGGTTGAGCATCGTGCCCGGACTCGTGGCCTTCTTCATCAGCGCGCCGAAGAACTGCCGCTGGTGCTCCACGCGTTCGAGGTCGGCGCGGGCGAAGGCGCGGGTCCGGACGTAGCCGAGCGCCTCGCCGCCGTCCAGCGTCTGGCATCCGGCCTTGAGGTTCAGCCCCGCCTTGCGGTCCTTGATGTTCTCCTTGACGCAGATGTCGACGCCGCCGACGGCGTCCACGACGCCCACGAAGCCGCCGAAGCCGATCTCGGCGTAGTGGTCGATGTGGAGCCCGGTGGCCTTCTCCACGGTCTGCACGAGCAGCTTGGGCCCGCCGAAGGCGAACGCCGCGTTCAGCTTGTTCGAGCCGTGCCCGGGGATCGGGAGGTAGGAGTCGCGCGGCAGGCTGATGAGGGACGTCCCCCCGGAGCCGTAGTGCAGCAGCATCATCGAGTCGGTGCGGCGCCCGGAGGCGAACCCGGTCGCGAGGCGCTTCTGGTCGTCCTTCGACAGGCCCTCGCGGCTGTCGGAGCCGACGATCAGCCAGTTCGTCCCCGGGGTGTCGGCGACCCGGCCCGCGTAGTCCACGAGGACCGACTCGCGCTTCAGCCGGGAGTCCAGGTAGAAGTAGCCGCCGACGACGACCACCAGGAGCACGGCGAGGAGGCCGCCGAGCACCCGCGGCCAGCGCCGCCGGCGCCGCCGCCGGTAGGGCCCGCCGCCGTGGGGGCCGCCCTGGTCGGCCCGTCCCCCGGCGAGCTGGTCGCCGGCGTACGGGTCGTCGTAGGGGTCCCCGTAGGTGTCCCGCCCGTAGGCGGCGTGGTGGTGCTCCGCGCGTGCGGAGTTCTCCCTGCTGCGCCCCACGGGGTCGCCCTCCTTGCGTGTCCGGCCCTGCGGCCAGCCGTCGGTCATGCCGTAGACCCTAGACAACCCGGGCGTGCCGCGCGTCCGTCCGGCGCATGATTGTCCACACCGACAAATCACCGCGCTCTGGGAGGAAAGAAGCGGACACCGTCCCCCTTAAGGCGCATGCTGCCGCCGGCCGGTAGTACGCGCGCACGACGGCGCACGTGCGCACGACGGCCTTCTCCCGGCGGGAGCGCCCCGCCGGCCGTTCCGGCGCCGCCCGGCTAGATGTAGAGGCCGAACCCTCCCTCCTCCTCGCGGGGCGGGGCCTCGGGCAGGTCCTCGGGGCGCAGCAGCGCGACCTCGGCGGGGTCGATCTCGCCTGCCGCCGCGTCCTCCTTGGCGGTGATGCGCTGGGCCTGCCGGGAGATCGTCGCCTCCAGCAGGTTGCGGACGAGCCGGGCGTTGCCGAACGAGGAGCCGCGCGGCTGGGCCGCGACGAGGCGGCGGAGCCCCTCCAGGATGCCGGGGGCGAGCGCGAACCCGTCCTCCGCCGCCATGAACTCGAAGATCGTGACGAGTTCGTCGTCGGAGTAGTCGGGGAAGCGCAGCCGCTTCGGGAACCGCGACTTCAGCCCGGGGTTGGCGTCCAGGAAGCGCTCCATCTCGGCGTCGTAGCCGGCCACGATGACCACCAGGTCGCCGCGGTGCTCCTCCATCAGCCGCAGCAGCTCGGCGATCGCCTCGTGGCCGAAGTCGCGCCGGTCGCCGCCGCCGGACGCCAGCGTGTAGGCCTCGTCCACGAACAGCACGCCGCCGAGGGCGCGGCCGACCGCGTCCCGCACGCGCGGCGCGGTCTGCCCGATGAACTCGGCGACGAGGTCGGCGCGGCTGACCTCCACCAGGTGCCCGGACGACAGCAGCCCGAGCCGGGCGAACACGGCCGCGATGAGCCGCGCGATCGTCGTCTTGGCCGTGCCCGGGTTGCCGGAGAACACCATGTGCCGCGCCGGGGGCGCCGGCGACACCTTGGCGTCGCGCCGCAGCTGCTCGGCGCGGACCTCGGCGACCAGCGCCGCCACCTCCCGCTTGATGTCGGCCAGGCCGATCAGCCGCTCGACCTCCGCCAGCGGGTCGCCGGGGACGTCGTCGCGGCCGCGGGTGAGGGTGTCGGGGACGTCCTCCGGCAGGATCACGTCGAGCGACTCGTCCTCGTCGACGATCCCGTCGGCCAGGACGCGGCGCCCCTGCCCCGCGACGGCCCGTTCGAGCAGGTTCGTCATGATGCGGACGTTGCCGACCCCGCGCTCGCGCGGCGCCGCCTCGACGAGCGCGCGCACCTTGTCCAGGACGCCGGGGGCCAGCTCGAACCCCGAGTCGGCGGCCTTGGCGGTGAACACCTCCACCAGCTCCGCGTCGGTGAGGTCGGGGAAGCGGAGCGTGCGGGGGAAGGCGGCGGCGAGGTCGGGGTGGGCCTTCAGCAGCCCGTTCATCTCCGCCGCCGGGCCGGTCAGCACGACGACGAGGTCCTCGGTGTGCGCCTGGACGCTCGTCAGCAGCACGTCGAGCACCTCGCGGCCGCGCGCCGCGTCGGCCGCCGCCGACACCAGGGCGTGCGCGTCGCGGACGACCAGGACGCCGCCGTGGGCCTGCTCCACCGCCCTGCGGACGCGCAGGACGCTCTCGCTGGCGTACTCGCCGAGCAGGTCGGCGCGCTCCACCTCGACCGTGTGGCCGGACGACAGCACGCCGAGGTCGGCGTAGATCCGGCCGAGGATCCGCGCGACCTTGCCCTTGCCCGTGCCGGTGTTGCCGGTGAAGACCAGGTGCCGCAGCCGGGTCCGCGCCGTCATGCCCGCCTCGCGGCGCAGCCGGGCGGCCTTGGCCTCGGCGACGAGCGCGTCGACCTCCCGCTTGACGGGCTCGATGCCGACGCAGGCGGCCAGCTCGGCGAGCGGGTCGGACTCGGCGGGACGGCCGGCGATGAGCCGCTGCGGCAGGTCCGCGGCGGTGATCTCCAGGGGTCCGGCGCCCGTCCCGTCCTCCCGGGCCCGCCGGTCCGCCGCGGCGACGGCCTGGCCCGCCATGTGCTCCACCAGCCGGGCGCCGCGCAGGTTCAGCATCGGCGGGGTGCGGCGGAGCAGGGCGCCGGCGGCCGCGGCGACCTCCGCGCCGGCGCGCGCGCCGCGCCGGGCGGCGGCCAGGGCGAACAGCTCGGCGAAGTCGTCCTCGGCGAAGTCGCGGGTGCGGGCGACGTCGAACGCCCGGACCAGCGCGGGGTTGGCGTCGAAGAGCCGCCGGTCGCCGCCGGGGCGGCACAGGGCGACGACGTTGAGGGACGGCGAGCGCGCCATGAGGCGCCGCAGCTCCTCGGCCGCGGCGGCGCCGCACCGCTCGTGCGCGGCGAGCTTCTCCAGGTCGTCCACGACCAGGAGCATGCGGCCCTCCAGGCAGTCGCGGACGCGGGCCTGCAGCCACAGGACGGCGTCGCTCACGCCGAGCGAGGCGAAGACCTGGTCGGAGATCCACAGCGCCTCGCGGACGGCGCCGCCCTCGCCGAGGGCGGCCTCGACGATCTCGGCGGCGGTGCCCTTGCCGGTGCCCTCCGGGCCCGCGACGAGCAGCCGGACCGGCCGCCGCCCGGCCAGCCGGTCCGCCACGGCGTCCTGCACCGCGCGCGAGAGCTCCGGCTGCCCGACCAGCGGCGGCCCGCTCTCCTCGGCGGGTTCGGCCCGCTCGGCGGGGTCGGCGGCGTCCCGCCGGCCGTCCTCGCCGGAGCCGAACTTCAGCGTGTTGAAGACCCGCCGGACGGTGAACAGCCGCCGCAGGTCGGCCTGGAACGGGCGCACCGGCACCCGGGAGCGCGGGATGACCGGCGCCTCCGGCAGGCCCTGCGTCGCGCCGGTGAAACGCACCGCCATGTCCAGCCAGGCGCGGGCCGCGTCCGCCTCGCCCGCGACCAGGCCGCGCGCGAGCCATGCCCGCACGTCGGACTGCCACGCCTCGGCGGCGAAGCCCTCGCGGGCGGCGCGGAACCGCTCCTCCACGTTCTCGTAGCGGGTGGTGCCCAGCACGACCGCCAGTTCGGCCGGGACGACCGCGGCGTCGGCCGCCAGCAGCAGGCGCGCCAGCGCGGTGTCGGGCTCGGCCGTGTCGGCGACGGCCCCGGCCAGCCTCTCGTGCGCGGCGTCCAGCCCCTCGCACACCCAGCCGAGGTAGCCCACCGGCCCGGCCAGCTCGGGCAGGACGGCCAGCTCCTCCTCGGTCAGGCCGGAGACCCAGACGTCCTCCAGCCGCCGGTTGGGGACGGTCATGTCCGCCTCGCGCAGCGCGGGGTCGGCGGCGCGCCGGTCGAACAGGTCCATCAGCGTCCGCCGGCGCCGCTCCAGCGGCTCCAGGCCCTCGAAGACGTCCAGCCCGGCGCGCGCCAGCTCGAACATCACCGCGCGCCGCTCCCGGTCGTCCCCGGCTGGCTCGGGCAGCCACAGGCCCGGCGGGCGCCACCGCCCGCCCTGGCTGAACCACGCCAACGGGTCCCGCACGGCCGACTCGGGCGTCGCCAGGAACGCCGACAGCAGCTCGTAGTCGACGTCGCCCCGCGACCCGCCGCGCAGCGCCGACGCGCCCAGCAGGAACGTCAGCAGCGACCACTGCTCCGCCCCCGCCGCGCTGGTCCCGCTTCCGTAGAAGTCGCTGAGCTGCCGCGTCAGCACGACGGCGCGCTGGTCGGTGTTGTAGGCGACCGCGCGCTCGCGCATCTCCTCGTACAGGCCGTCGGGCACGCGCCAGGGGCCGTAGGCGTACACGTCGAGGACCGGCTCCTCAGTGAGCAGCACTTCGAGATGGTCCGGCAGCCGGGGGGAACTCACCTGGGGTCGTCTCCTACGCAGCGGATCGTCGAGGCAATCACATCCGACAAGCACCTTACGGCGCGTCACGATCACGCACACCCCTGTTGCGGCGGGTTGGCAGGCGGCCCGGCGTCCGCGATAGTTGTCGAACGGAAAATATTTGCCGGGTGATTCCGGCCAAAGCAGCACACAAGAGGGGAACCCCCCGTGTCACCTTTGGAAGTGACCACACGGCCGGACGGCGGACGCGCCGTCCTCAGGCTGTGCGGAGAACTCGACGCCGCGGGCTCGCAGGAGCTGCGCGTCCACCTCGACGAGGCCCGCCGCGAGCACGGCGACCACCTCGTGCTGGACCTCACCGACCTCGAGTTCATGGACTCGGGCGGCCTCTCGGTCATCGTCGCCTGCTACAAGGCCGCCACCGCGGCGGGCGGCAGCCTCGTCCTCGCCGGCCCCCGGCCCATCGTCCGCCGCGCCCTGGAGATCACGGGGCTGCACCGGCGCATCCCCGTCAAGAGGACCCTCCAGGAGGCGCTGGCGGCCGAGCCCGACCGCGCCTAGGGACGGCGCGGCCCCGGCGGGCGGCCCCGCCCTAGAGCGGGAGGGGGGTGGGGCGCTTGGGGCCGCGGCCGTCGCCGGAG
The DNA here is from genome assembly GCF_040492065.1 of Actinomadura sp. NPDC000929. Classification (NCBI taxonomy): domain Bacteria; kingdom Bacillati; phylum Actinomycetota; class Actinomycetes; order Streptosporangiales; family Thermomonosporaceae; genus Actinomadura; species Actinomadura sp. NPDC000929. Next base: position 17,578 of record NZ_JBEUPA010000108.1, read on the forward strand.
GAGCGGCCCGTGGCCCGGCGGCCGATCCACGGCAGCAGGTAGGTCCGGGCCCAGTGGACGTCCTGGCGCCTCATCGTGAGCCAGTCGGCGGGGTCGAGAGGCGGCCAGGGCTCGCGCCAGTCGCCCTCGACCGGGACCCCGACCACCCCGGCGACGTAGAGCGCCATGCGCCGGTGCCCCTCGGGCGACAGGTGCAGGCGGTCCTCGTACCAGGCGCGCGGGTCGTGGAAGACGCGCAGCGGCCACAGGTCCACCACCGAGCAGCCGCGGTGGTCGGCGATCGCGCGCAGGTGCATGTTGTAGGTGGCGGCCTTGCCCCGGATGCGGCCGCCCGAGCGCAGCCCGCGCGGGTCGAACCCGGTGAAGACCACGACGCGCGAGCCGGTGGCGCGCAGCCGCCGGACCGCGTCGTCGAACACGACGGCGGCCGCGTCGGGGTCCGCGCCCGGACGGATCATGTCGTTGCCGCCCGCGCACAGCGTCACCAGGTCGGGCGAGAGCCCGACGGCGATCGGCACCTGCTCGTCCACGATCTGCCGCACGAGCTTCCCGCGGACGGCCAGGTTGGCGTAGCGCAGGTCAGGGTTCAGCACGGCGATGTGCTCGGCGAGCCGGTCGGCCCAGCCGCGGAAGACGTCGGTCTCGCCCGGGTAGGGGTCGTTCATGCCCTCGGTGAAGCTGTCGCCGACGGCCACGAACGTTCCGATCTTCTCCACTTCGCTCATCGCAACCCCCAGAGCGGATTCATGCTCGATCACGACGAACAATCATGCATCGTGCACACGACCTACGCGACCGTAGCCACCGGCCGGACCGCGCCGCGCCCCCCGCGCGCGGCGTCTAGGTCCAGCTGGGGGACGTGGTGCCGAGCTGCCCGCCGGGGGCGCCCTGCGCGGGGGCGCCCGCGTGGGCTCCGGCGGCGTGCACCGTCATCGCGTGCTTGACCAGCGTGATCAGCACCTGCTTGGTGGACTCGCGGCTCCGCGCGTCGCACTGCACGATCGGCACGTGCGCGCTGATCGACAGGGCGTCGCGGATGTCCTCGACGGCGTACTGGAACTCACCGTGGAACCCGTTGACCCCCACCACGAACGGCAGGCCGAGCTCCTCGAAGTAGTCCACCGCGGCGAAGCAGTCCTCCAGCCGGCGGGTGTCGACCAGCACGACGGCGCCGATCGCGCCGCGGACCAGGTCGTCCCACATGAACCAGAAGCGGTGCTGCCCGGGCGTGCCGAACAGGTAGAGGATCAGCTCGCTGTCCAGCGACACGCGGCCGAAGTCCATCGCGACCGTGGTGGTCGTCTTGTCCGGGACGGCCGACAGGTCGTCCACGTCGGCGCTGGCCGCCGTCATCACCGCCTCGGTGGTGAGCGGCATGATCTCCGAAACGGAGCCGACGAAGGTGGTCTTGCCGACGCCGAAGCCGCCACCGACGACGATCTTGACCGAGGTCAGCTCGGCCTCCCCGCCGTGCGGCCCCGGGACCTGGTCAGAGCTTCCGAAGGCCACTGAGCACCCTTTCTAGCAAGCGGAGGTCCGGCTGTCCGCCGGCGGTGGTGGGGGACTGCGACTGGTGCAGCCGCAGCAGCCCCTCGACGGCCATGTCGGCCACGAGGACGCGCGCGACCCCGAGCGGCAGGCGCAGCAGCGCGGACACCTCGGCGACCGAGCGGGCCGACCGGCACAGGTCCATGATCGCCCGGTACTCCGGGGTCAGCACGGCCACGTCCCGCGGCGGGTAGGGCGCCGCGGTGACCAGCGCCTCGATGGCCAGGTCGTAGCGCGGCCTGGTGCGCCCGCCGGTGACCGCGTACGGGCGCACGAGCGAGCTGCCGTCGTTGTCGTCGCGCTCGGGGGGCCTGCCCTGCACGGGGGCCCGCCCCTGGTCACCCGGCCAGCGGCCGCCGCCTCCGGGACCGCCCCCGAAGGGACTGCCTCGATCCATGTCGCCGACCTCCGTCAGAGTCAGTCACGGTCAATAGCGGGCGGGCCCGGCGCCCATCTCGGTCACGGAAGGCCCCGAGTACGGGGGCTGCTCCTGGGCGCGCAGGGCGGGAGTCAGCACCCGTCCCACCCGCTCCACCAGGAGCGTCATCTCGTAGGCCACCAGCCCGAGATCGCAGTCGGGCGCCGCCAGCACCGCGAACACCGACCCGTTCGTGATGGACATGACGAACAGCAGCCCGCGGTCCATCTCCACGACGGTCTGGTTGACCCCGCCGGCGTCGAAGATCTTCGCCGCACCCTGGGTCAGGCTCATCAGCCCCGAGGCGATCGCCGAGAGCTGGTCCGCCCGCTCGGGCGGGAAGCCCGCCGAGTAGGCCATCGGCAGCCCGTCCGAGGAGACCACGACGGCGTGCGCGACCTTCGCGACACGGTCCGCGAAGTTCGTCACCAACCAGTTGAGATCCTGCCCGCTCACCGGGTGCCTCCTGTCTCGCCGTCACCCTGGGACGGCGCTTCACCTGACGTGCCTGCGCCGCGTGCCTCATGGCGTCCGCGGTGGACGCCGCGCTGCAGGCTCGCAAAGCGGTTGCGTACGACGTCGGCCGACTGGCCGTGACCCTGCTGCTGTCCCTGCGGCTGCCCCGGCGCCTGGCCGACGACCGGCAGGCCCTGCGTCGGCGCCTGCGGTCCCTCCAGGCCGCCCCCTCCGGGCGCAGGGCGGCCCAGCGGGGCCGCCGGCGGCCGGGGCGCGTCCTGCGCTCCGCGGCCCACCGCACCGGGGATGCGGTTCTTGCCGGGCACCCGCTTGGGCAGTCCGACGGTGGTGCGGCTCGTCGCCACCGGCTCGCGGGCCGCCTCGGCGGCGCGGAAGCCCGCGTCCGCCGGGGACTCCCAGCCCTTGCCGAGGTCCTCGCCGGACCCGCCGCCCGTCCTGCGCTGGAACCACTCCGACTGCATCGCGTCGAAGATGGGCGAGCGCTCGGGCAGCCGCGGCGGGGCCTTCGGCTCCGGCTGTGCGGCCGCCGCGGCCCGCACGGCCGGCTGGGGAACGGGTGGCGGCTCGTGCACCGGGGCCTCCGGCACGTGGGGAGCGGACATGGGCGGGACGTCCGGAGCGGACATCGCCGGGACGTCCTCGGCGTACGGGGCGGGCGCCTGGCCGGGGTTCGGGCCGACCTGCTCCAGCGGCCCGGTCTCCCACGGGATGTGCCGCCCGCCGCCGGACTCGGGCACCAGCGGCTGCGCCTCCGGGACGACCGGCTGGGGGCCCGTCCGCCCGCCCGGCGGGTAGGCGCCGTTGGCGGGGGCGTCCTCCACCTCCTGCGAGCGCTCGCCGCGCGGCTGGAAGAGCCCGTTCGAGGACCCTCCGTCGGAGGGGCGGCCCTGCAGGTGCGTGCCCGGCTCCCGGACCGGCAGCTCCCCCGGCCTGCGCGGCTGGCGCTCGCCGGTCCCGTAGGGGTCGCCCGCGGGGGCGCGCCGGTCCCGCGAGGGGCGCCGCTCGGCGGGCGGGACCGCGGGATGCGCGCCGGTGCCGTAGGGGTCGTGCACGCCCTGGGCCGGGATCGGACCGGTCTCGGTGATGCTCGGCTGCGGGCCGGTGGCGCCGCGCACGGGACGCAGCGGTCCGGTGCCGCCGACCATGGGGTGCGCGCCCGTGCCGCCCGCCATGGGATGCGGTCCGGTGCCGCCGCCCATGGCGGCGGGGCCGTAGTCGTCCTGCCGGAACCCGCCCCCGGGCGGCTCGGCGGCGGTGGTGGTGGTGAGCGCGGCGAGCTGGCCGTGGGAGCCGGCCTCGCGGGGGGCGAGGCCGGGGCGGCTGCCGATGCCGCCGGACTCGCCCGGCGTGACGACCGCGTCCGGCAGCACCACGAACGCGGTGAGGCCGCCGCCCTGGGCGGCCCGCAGCTCGACGCGGATCCCGTGCCGGACGGCCAGGCGGCCGACCACGAACAGGCCCATGCGGCGCGCCGCGGAGAAGTCGATGACGGGCGGGTTCGCCAGGCGCCAGTTGGCCTGCTCCAGCTCCTCGGGCGACATGCCGACGCCGTTGTCGGTGATCTGCAGCATGCAGCCGCCGCCGCTCAGCATCTGCCCCGAGACCGTCACCTTGGTGTTCTCGGACGAGAACACGGTGGCGTTCTCCACCAGCTCGGCCAGCAGGTGGACGAGGTCGTTGACGACCGGGCCGGCGACCGTCATGTCGCCCTGAACCCGCAGCGCCACGCGCTCGTACTGCTCGACCTCGGACAGCGACGCGCGGACGACGTCGATCAGCGGGACGGGCTGGTTCCACCGGCGCACCTGCTCCTGGCCGCCGAGGACGAGGAGGTTCTCGCAGTTGCGACGCATGCGGGTGGCGAGGTGGTCCAGCCGGAACAGGTTGCCGAGCTGCTCCTCGTCGCGCTCGCTCTGCTCCAGCTCCTCGATCAGCCGCAGCTGCCGCTCGATCAGGGACTGGCTTCGGCGGGAGAGGTTGACGAACATCGCGTTGATGTTGCCGCGCAGCACGGCCTCGTCGGCGGCGAGCCGGACCGCCTCGCGGTGGACCTCGTCGAACGCCCGCGCCACCTGGCCGATCTCGTCGGTGGAGTCGATCTCGATCGGCTTGACCTCGATGCCGCCCGCGGCGGCCTCGGGGTCGCGCAGCCGGTCGACCAGGCCGGGCAGCCGCGTGTTGGCCACGTCCAGCGCGCCGGACTGCAGCCGGCGCAGCGGCCGCACCAGCGAGCGGGCCATCACGATCAGGGTCGCCAGGACGACCGCGAGGACGAGGAACAGCAGCACGCCGTCCCGGATCGCCGCCGTCTGCGCGCCGGCACGGGCGTCGTCCGCCTTGGCGGCGAGGTCGGCGGCGATGCTCTTCTCGACCGTCCGCAGCTTGTCGACCCGCGCGGTCGAGTCCGACGTCCACGACCGGGCCGTGCGGGCGCCGAGCCTGACCCGCAGTTGCCGGGAGGAGTCGGCGACAGCCAGCGTCTGCAGCCGGGTGACCTCCGCGCGGTCCAGCTCGGGACCGGTGACGGTGTCCTCGAACAGCCTCAGCTGGGCCGGCGTCGCCGAGCTCCGAAAGGCGTTGATGCTGGTGTCCATGTCCGCACGGGCGTCGTCGACCGCGGCGCGGTCGAGCGGCTCGAACCGCCCCTCCCAGAGCGCGGAGGCGAGCAGGGCCCGTTCGCGGGACGCGGCGTCCTTGGCGTTCGCCAGGTCGGCCAGCGCCAGCGCGCTCTGCGCGAGCTCGGCCGTGGGGGCGTCCTGGGAGACCAGGACATGGAAGGAGGTGAAGTCGTCGACGAACTCGGTGTACTTGTCGATGATCACCCCGGGTGCGAGGCGGACGGCCGCCGTGCGCAGCGCGGGCAGGTCGTCCACCCGGTTGAGGACGTTGCCGACCGCCAGCCGCAGGCCGGAGGAGTACGTCTCGACGTCCGCCGCGGCGGCGCGCACCTTGCGGGCGTCGGCGTCCACCGCCTCCTGCCGCGCGGCGAGGATGTCGGCGCCGCCGGTGCGCCCGCCTCCCGCCGCCCGTTCCGCCATCGCGTCGCGCTCGGCCTCCACGTCGTGCGCGAGCGCGGTCAGCTGGTTACCGAGCGTAGCCAGCTGGCCGGTCCGGCTGTAGGCCTCGGCGTTGTCCAACGACACCGAGACCCGGTAACCCGCGAAGAACGCGGCCACGATCGTGGGCACCGCGATGAGGGCGAACAGACGCGTGCGCACTCGCCAGTTGCGCAGCTTGTAACGCCCACCCTGGGAACTTCGCTTCGGGGCGTCGCCCCTGGCAGACGGGCCTGGCTGGGGGGATTGCGGGGCCATCTCGGCCCCTTCTGCTTTCCGCACTGCCCTCCGCTACCTCTCAATGGGGTCGATCGCTCGCGGCGTACAGTGGCCTGAACGGGATTCGGGTCGCATCGCTCACCCACGCCACTGCGGGCGAGCGCGAGATATTGCAACACAGAGCCACCATCATGGCCAACCCGAATGATCACACAAGTCTGGACTTGTGATGCAGAAGATGCCCATGTCACAGACTGTTATCTCATGTTCACATAATTGCACATAATCCTCGCATCTCACCCAAGCCAGGCCCACAGTGCGCTACGCTCCCGCCTCGTTTGAAAGATCAGGTTCAACGTGCTTCCCCCGCAAAATGGAGCCTTGCCATGCCTGCTTCCCACCGCCGTACAGCCGTCACCGGCGCGCTAGCGATCGCTCTGGCTCTCTCCGCCGCGGCCTGCGGCTCCTCGGAGAAGAAGTCGGCCAACGGTCTGGAGAAGTCCGAGATCACCCTCGGCAACATGACCGTCGCCGACACCGCGCCCGTCCAGCTCGCCATCTCCAAGGGACTGTTCAAGGCCGAGGGCCTGACTGTCAAGACCCAGGTCATCCCGGGTGGCGCCGCGGGCATCCCGCTCCTGAAGAGCGGCCGGCTGGACTTCAGCATCAGCAACTACGTCTCGCTGCTCACCGCCGGGGCCAAGGACCCGGGCTTCAAGCCCAAGATCGTCGTTGAGGGCATGCAGAGCGCGCCGAAGACGCACACGCTGATGGTGCGCAAGGACTCCCCGTACCACACGATCAAGGACCTGGCCGGCAAGAAGATCGCCGTCAACACCAAGCGCAACGTGGCCACGCTGCTGGTGCGGGCCGCCGGCAAGCCGCAGAGCGTCGAATTCGACGAGGACAGGAACTTCGTCGAGGTCCCCCCGCCCGCCATGGAGCAGGCCCTGAAGTCCAAGAGCGTCGAGGCCGTCCAGGCGATCGAGCCGTTCGGCACCCAGATGCAGCAGTCCATGGGCGCCCGCATGGTCGCCGACCTGTCCAGCGGCCCGACCGCGGACTTCCCGGTCGCGGGTTTCGCCACCACCGAGAAGTTCGCCAAGGAGAACCCCAAGACGGTCGCCGCCTTCCAGCGCGCGCTGCTGAAGGCGCAGGGCATGGCCGCCGACCGCAAGCTGGTCCAGGACGTCCTGCCGACCTACGCCAAGGGGATCGACGCCAAGGTCGCCTCCACCATGAGCTTCGGCACGTGGCCGACCACGCTGAACGCCACCCGCCTCCAGCGCGTGGCCGACCTGATGCAGCAGTTCGGCTACCTGGACAAGCCCCTTGACGTCAAGTCGTTCATGGTGACCTCCTCTTAATGAAGTACCGCCGTATCCTTCTCGGCGCCGCCGGGGTCGCCGGGCTGGTCGCCGTCGTCGAGGTCGTGAGCCGTACCGGCCTCGTCGACGAGACCGCCCTGCCCCCGGCGTCGACCGTCCTGCGGGAGGCCGGGAAACTCGCCGTCGACGGGGAGTTCCTCGCCGACGTCGGGGCCACGCTCACGGCATGGGCGGGCGGGCTCGCGCTGGCGGTGCTCGTCGCGGTGCCGCTGGGCGTGCTGCTCGGCTCGGTGCCGGTGCTCGGCACCGCCTCCCGCGCGCTGGTCGAACTGCTGCGCCCCATTCCCTCGGTCGCGCTGATCCCGCTCGCCATCATCCTGTTCGCCGACCCCACGCAGATGAAGATGTCCTTGATCTTCTATGCCTGCCTGTGGCCGATCCTCATCAACACCCTGTACGCGCTCCGCGACGTCGATCCGGTCGCCAAGGAGAGCCTGCGCAGCTTCGGCTTCGGGACGCTGTCGGTGCTGTGGCGCGTCTCCCTGCCGAGCGCTTCGCCGTTCATCGCCACCGGCGTCCGGATCGCCGCCTCCGTCGCCCTCGTCGTGGTGATCAGCACCGAGCTCCTCGCGGGCGGGATCAACGGGGTGGGGATCTACCTTTCCGACACCCAGTCCGGAGGCGGCCGGACCGACCTGCTGCTGGCCGGCGCCTGCTGGGCCGGAGTGCTGGGACTGCTGGCCAACACGGCCCTCTTCGGGGTGGAGCGGATCGCGTTCCGCTGGCACAACGCTCGCGTGGAGGGGATCGCATGAGGGCCCTGCGAGCGCTGCGCGGGTTCGCCGGGCGGGTCTGGCTCGTCGCCGCCGCCGCCGTGCTGTGGGAACTGGTCACGCGCGCGGTGGACGAGACCTACTTCCCCCCGCCCACGACGATCTTCGACGCGCTGCACGAGCTGTGGTTCTCCGGACCGGCCTCCCACGCGTTCCTCACGGACAAGGCGGTGGACGACTTCTCCACCAGCCTCACCCACCTGTTCGTGGGATGGGCGGTCGCGGGCGCCGCGGGCGTCCTGGCGGGCGCGGCGATCGGCAGGTCACGGGTCCTGTACGACCTGCTGAACCCGGTGCTGGAGTTCCTGCGCGCGATCCCCCCGCCCACCCTGGTGCCGTTCTTCATCATCGTGTTCCAGCTCGGCGCGACCATGCAGGTCGTCACGATCGCGTTCGGCGTGGTGTGGCCGGTGCTGCTCAACACCTGCGACGGGGTCCGCACCGTGGATCCCCTGCATCTGGAGACGGCCCGGGTGTTCGGCGTCGGCCGGGTCCGCAGGCTGCTGACCGTCACGCTCCCGGCGGCCTCCCCCAAGATCTTCGCGGGGCTGCGGGTCGCGCTGTCGTTCGCGCTGATCCTGATGGTCATCTCCGAGCTGTTCGGCAGCACCTCGGGCATCGGATCCGAGCTCATCGGCGCCCAGCGCTCGTTCGAACTGCCCCGGATGTGGGCGGGGATCGTCATGCTGGGCCTGCTCGGGCTCCTGTTCAACGCGGTGTTCATGCTCCTGGAGCGGCGCCTGCTCTCCTGGCACACTGGCGCGAAAAGGCTCGCGAGCTGACGATGACCCCAATGCCGACCCTGACGACATACACACAGCAAAGGCGGCCGTGGTGCTCCAGATAACCGGCCTCAGCCATTCCTACGGCGACGGTCACCGGGCCATCGACGGGCTCGACCTCACCGTCCCGGACGGTCAGCTGCTCAGCATCGTCGGCCCGTCCGGCTGCGGCAAGTCCACCTTGCTGCGCTGCATCGGCGGGCTGATCCGCCCGACCGCCGGGACCCTCACCCTGAACGGCGAGCCGATCGACGGCGTGCCCGACGACCTCGCCGTGGTGTTCCAGGACTACAGCCGGTCGCTGTTCCCATGGCTGACCGTCCGCGACAACGTGGCGCTGCCGCTGCGGCGGCGCGGCAAGGGCCGCTCGGAGCGGCGCGCCGCGGCGCAGGAGGCCCTGGAGTCCGTGGGCCTCGCGGACGCCGGACGCAAGTACCCGTGGCAGCTGTCGGGGGGCATGCAGCAGCGCGCGTCGATCGCGCGGGCTCTGGCCTACCGCCCGTCGCTGCTGCTCATGGACGAGCCGTTCGGGTCGGTGGACGCGCAGACGCGGGAGGACCTGGAGGACCTCGTCCTGCAGATGCACCGGACCCGGGAGATGACGATCCTCCTGGTCACGCACGACATCGACGAGAGCGTCTACGTCGGTGACCGAGTGGTCGTACTGAACCGCTCGCCCGCCCGCGTCCACGCCGACCTGCCGGTCGAGCTTCCCTCGGCGCGCGACCAGATCGAGACCCGCGGGACCCCGGAGTTCGTCCGGCTCCGGGCCGAGGTCGGACGGCTGGTCCGCGGTGGCGCGAAGGTGCCGGGCGCGGCGCCCGCGGGCACCGCGCCCGGCACCGGGTGAGCCGGAGGGACGGCGGACCGGGGCCCCGGCGGCGCCCGGTCCCGGCCGGTGAGACCAGGACGCCCCGGTGAGAACGGCCGCCACGTGCGGCGACACGAACGAGACCGGCGCGGGCGGGCCGCCTGGGCCCGGTCGCCCGAGACCAACGGAGGGTGATTCATGCGCGTACTCATCGTGGGGGCGGGCATCGGCGGGCTCACCACCGCGCTGAGCCTGCACGAGGCCGGAGTCGAGGCCCTCGTCGTCGATTCCGCCAACCGGCTGCTGCCGCTCGGCGTCGGCATCAACCTGCTGCCGCACGCCGTCCGGGAGCTCACCGAGCTGGGATTCGCCGACGAGCTGGCCGAGACCGGCATCCCGACAGGCGAGATGGTGCACTTCGACCGGCACGGCGGCCGGATCTGGGCGGAGCCGCGCGGGCGCGCGCTCGGCTACAACTGGCCCCAGTACTCGATCCACCGCGGCGAGCTGCAGATGATGCTGCTCGACGCCGTCCGCGCGCGGCTCGGCCAGGACGCCGTCCGCACCGGGACCGTCTTCGAGGGCTTCGAGCAGGACGGGACGCAGGTGCGGGCCCGCCTGCTCGACCGGGCGTCGGGCACCGCCGAGACGGTGACGGCCGACGCGCTGGTCGGCGCGGACGGCCTGCACTCCGCCGTCCGCGCGCAGCTGTACCCGGACGAGCCGGCGCCGCTGTGGAACGGCATCAGGCTGTGGCGCGGCATCACCGAGGCCGACCCCATCCTGACCGGGCGGACCATGGTCGTCATGGGGAGCAACGCCACCTCGAAGATCGTCGTCTACCCGATCTCCATGCGCGTGGAGCGCCGGGGCAAGGCGCTGCTCAACTGGGCCGCGGAGGTCAGGCTCGCCGACGATCAGCTGGACTGGGACCCCGACTGGAACAAGGCCGGCCGCCTGGAGGACGTGCTCCCCTACTTCGCGGACTGGAAGTACGACTGGCTCGACTTCCCCGCGCTGATGTCCCAGGCGGCGGAGATCCTGGAGTATCCGATGGTCGACCGGGACCCCGTCGACCGCTGGACGTTCGGCCGCGTCACGCTGCTCGGCGACGCCGCCCACCCGATGTACCCGATCGGCTCCAACGGGGGCTCCCAGGCCATCCTCGACGCCCGCGTCCTGGCGCACGAGCTGGCCGGCGCCGACGACCCCGCCGAGGGGCTGCTCGCCTACGACAAGGCGCGCCGCGAGCCGGTCAACGCCATCGTCCAGGCCTGCCGGGACATGCCCGCCGACCGCATCCTCCACACGGTCAGCCAGCGGGCGCCCGACGGTTTCTCCTCGATCGAGGACGTGCTGACGCCCGACGAGCTGAACACGATCACCGGCGCGTACCGGCAGACGTCGTTCTCCGACGTCGAGGCCCTGAACTCCCGCCCCTCCTTCTCGGCGGCGGGCTGACGGCGACGCGGACCGGCGCGCGTTGACGGGCGCGGTGAGGCGGTCGCCTCGCCGCGCCTTCGGCTTTCGCGCGGAAGACGGTCGTGCGCTCAGGAGGCGGCGACGGCGGCCAGCCGGGCGCTCATGGCGCGGGAGGCCCGCTCGTAGAGGGACGCGTCGTCGTGGAGCAGGGCCTGCGCGCCGCCCGCGCGGCAGAGGGCGTCCAGTTCGAAGGCGAGCTGGGAGACGTCGGTCGCGGCGTCGATCTCGCCGAGGTCGCGCGCCTCGCGGAGGCAGCGCTCCAGGAAGGCGCGCCAGTCGCGCTGCGACGCGGCGATCGCGTCGCGGACGCGTCCGGGGCGGGCGTCGAACTCGGCCATCGCGGAGTGGAAGAAGCATCCGCCGGGGAAGACGGGGTCGCGCTGGTAGCGCTGCCACGCGTCCAGGAGCGCGCGGACGCGGCCGATCCCCTCGGGGACGGCGAGCGCGGGCTCGATCACGTGCAGGCGGAACACCTCGGCCGCCTTGCGGATCGTCGCCAGCTGGAGCTCCTCCTTGGAGCCGAAGTGGGTGAACACGCCGCTCTTGCTGATCCGCAGCTCGGTGGCGAGCCGGCCGATCGACAGGCCCTCCAGGCCCTCCGCCGAGGCGATGTCGGCGGCGCGGCCGAGGATCGCGCCGCGCGTCTGCTCGCCCTTGAGAAGCCGTCCGTCGGTGGTCACGCCCTTAAATCTGCACGACCGTTCGTTCAAAGTCAATGCGCCCGCCCCCTTGACTCGGAACCTCCTTCTAGAAGAGTGTACGATCGTTCGTTTACTTTCCTGAGAGGTCCCCCCATGCCCACCGAGACGCAGACCGGCGCGGCGCCGCCGCGGCCGGTCGCCGCGCGCCGGGACGTCCCCTGGCTGGCCGCCGGCGCGACGTTCCTGGCCATGCTCGACGCCACCGCCGCGAACCTGGCCGTCGCCGACCTGCACACCGACTTCCCGGGTAGCACCCTGTCCGGCCTGACCTGGGTGATCACCCTGTACGCGGTGCTGTTCGCGGCGCTGCTCGCGCCCGCCGGCCGCGTCGCCGACCTGGTCGGCCGGCGGTCGCTGTACCTGTGGGGCACCGGCCTGTTCACGCTGGCGTCGCTGGCCTGCGCGGTCGCGCCGAACCTGCCCGTCCTGCTGGCGACGCGCGCCGCGCAGGGCGCCGCCGCGGCGGCGCTGATCCCCGCGTCCCTCGCGCTGCTGCTGCACGACACGCCTCCCGAGCGGCGCGCCCGCAGCATCGGGCTGTGGAGCGCGGCGGGCGCCTTCGCCGCCGCGATCGGCCCCGGCCTCGGCGGGGTGCTGGTCGACCTGTCCGGCTGGCGGTCCCTGTTCGTCATCAACGTGCCGATAGGGCTGGCGATGCTGCTCGGCGGGCGGCGCCTGCCCCGGGCCGCGGGCGGCGCGGGCCGGCTGCCCGACCTCGCCGGGACGCTGCTGCTCGCCGCCGGGGTCGGCGGGGCCGCGCTCGGCGTCACGCAGAGCCGGGACTGGGGCTGGACGGACGCCCGGACCCTCGCGCTGCCGCTCGGCGGCGCCGCCCTGGTCGCCCTGGCGCTGTGGCGATCGGCGCGGCACCCGGTGCCCGCGCTGGAGATCTCGCTGTGGCGCGACCGCCGGTTCGCCGCCGCGAACGCCGCCTCGTTCCTGTACGGGACGGCACTGTACGCGTGGCTGCTCGCCGGCGTGCTCTACCTGACGGGCGAGTGGCACTACTCGATCCTGAAGGCGGGGTTCGCCTCGACGCCGGGCGCGTTCACCGCCACCGCGGCGGCGGTCGCGGCGGGCCGCCTCGCCGCCCGCTTCGGCGTCCGCCCGGCCGTGACCGGCGGCGCGCTGATCATGGTCGTGTCCGGGGCGTGGGTCATCGCGACCCTGCCCGCGGAACCGCACTTCGCGACGTTCTGGCTCCCGCTCGGCCTCCTGGTCGGGACGGGCATGGGAATGATCAGCACCGGCACCGCCTCGGCCGCCGCGCTGTCGGCCGGGCCGCTGCGGTTCGCCGGCGCCACCGGGCTCAACACCACGGCGCGGCAGCTCGGCGGCGCGCTCGGCATCGCCGTCCTCGCCGCGCTGCTGCCGGAGCGGGCCGCGCTCGGCGACTACGCCTCCGTCTACCTGTTCTGCACGATCGCCGCCGCGGGCACGGCCGCCGCCGGCCTGCTCCTCACCGTCCGCCCGCCGAGGCCCTGAGCCGGTCCGCGCGCCGGCCGCTCACTTGGCGTCGGCGTAGCGGTCGACGACCGCGATCTCCATCGGGAAGACGACCGGGGTGTCGCCGAACAGGAGGCCGCGCGCCTCCCGCGCGGCCGCGCGGACCGCGTCGGCGACCTCGGCGGCCAGGTCGGCGGGGGTGTGCACGATGACCTCGTCGTGCTGGAAGAACACCAGGCGGGGCGGGCCGATCCCGGCGAGGCGGCGGCGCAGGGAGCCGAGGAGCGCGAGCGCCCAGTCGGCGGCGGTGGCCTGGACGACGAAGTTGCGGGTGAAGCGGCCCCGCCCGCGCAGCGCCTGGGCCGCCGTGCCGCCCCGGGGCCCCGGGGCGC
>NZ_JBEUPA010000109.1:0-30416 GCF_040492065.1 Actinomadura sp. NPDC000929
ACACAAGTCACTTGCCCCCCCGGGGGCCCCGGCGGCGGCCGCGCCCCCCCCGCCGGGACCGTCGCGGGTCACACGACCAACGACGAGAGAAGCGAAGAGAGCGATGGCCAACTTCACCGCCGCTGACGTCAAGCGGCTGCGCGACCTGACCGGCTCCGGCATGATGGCCGTGAAGAACGCCCTCACCGAGGCGGACGGCGACTTCGAGAAGGCGACCGAGCTGCTGCGTCTCAAGGGCGCCAAGGACGTCGGCAAGCGCGCTGAGCGCACCGCCGCCAACGGCCTGGTCGCCGAGCACTTTGCGAACTCCGGTGACGGGGCGCTCCTGGAGCTCAACTGCGAGACCGACTTCGTCGCCAAGAACGCGCAGTTCATCGAGCTCGCCCAGCGCCTGGTCGAGTTCGCGGCCGCCAACGGCGTCACGGACGCCGCCGGCCTGCTGACCACCGAGATCGAGCCCGGCAAGACCGTCCAGGCCCTGATCGAGGAGAACAGCGCCAAGATCGGCGAGAAGCTGGAGCTGCGCCGGTTCGCCCACTTCCAGGGCGCCTACGTGGCCAGCTACCTGCACAAGTCCGACCCGTCGCTGCCGCCGACCACCGGCGTGCTGGTCGAGCTGGACAGCGAGAACGCCGAGGTCGCCAAGGACGTCGCCCAGCAGATCGCGGCGATGGCTCCGAAGTACCTCACCCGCGAGGAGATCCCCGCCGAGGCGATCGAGAAGGAGCGGGCGCTCGCCGAGCAGCTCACCCGCGACGAGGGCAAGCCCGAGCAGGCGATCCCGAAGATCGTCGAGGGCCGGGTGAACGCCTACTTCCGCGACTTCGTGCTCGTGGAGCAGGCGTTCGTGAAGGACAACAAGAAGACGATCGCGAAGGTCCTCGACGAGGCCGGCGTGAAGGTCGTCCGCTTCGCCCGCTTCAAGGTCGGGCAGGCTTAAGGGCACTCTGGAGACGAGTACCCGAGACATAGCGAACGCAACGAGGAGGCCGCCGACGTGCCGGACAAGACGACCAGTAGCGCGACGGCGGCCTCGTCGTCCGGCCAGCACGCGCCGCGCGCGGGCTGGAAGAGGGTGCTCCTGAAGCTCTCGGGCGAGGCCTTCGCCGGACGCGACCCGCTCGGCATCGACCCGGAGGTCGTCCAGCACGTCGCCGAGGCGATCGCCGAAGCCGTCCGGGACGGCGTGCAGGTGGCGGTCGTGTGCGGCGGCGGGAACATGTTCCGCGGCGCCGTCATGGCGGAGCGCGGCATGGACCGCGGGCGCGCCGACTACATGGGGATGATCGGCACCGTCATCAACTGCCTGGCCCTGCAGGACTTCCTGGAGAAGCTCGGGCTCGACACGCGGGTGCAGACCGCCATCACCATGAGCCAGGTGGCCGAGCCCTACATCCCGCGCCGCGCCATGCGGCACCTGGAGAAGGGCCGCGTGGTCATCTTCGGTGCCGGGCTCGGTCAGCCGTTCTTCTCCACGGACACCACCGCCGCCCAGCGCGCGCTGGAGATCGGTGCGGAGGCGGTCCTGAAGGCCACGCAAGTGGACGGTGTCTACGATGCCGATCCCCGAAAGAATCCAGACGCGGTCAAGTTCGACCGTTTGGAATACGGTGAAGTTCTACAGCGGAGCCTGAAGGTCATGGACGCCACGGCCATCAGCCTCTGCATGGACAACGCGCTCCCCATCGTGGTCTTCGACCTCATGGGGCAGGGCAACATCGTCCGGGCCGTCCGGGGTGAGAAGATCGGCACGCTGGTCAGCCCGGCGGAGGGCTGACCGCAGCCCACGGCCGCGCCGGACGCGGCGCGGAACCGCAGGATCAGGGCCGACCAGATGACACGGGAGTCACAGTGATCGACGAGACCCTCCTCGAAGCCGAGGAGAAGATGGAGAAGGCGGTCGCGGTCGCCAAGGAGGACTTCCAGGCCATCCGCACGGGCCGGGTCACCCCCGCGATGTTCAACAAGATCACGGCCGAGTACTACGGGACGCCGACGCCGATCAACCAGCTCGCGTCCTTCACGCTCCCCGAGCCGCGGATGGTCGTCGTCCAGGTCTTCGACAAGTCGTCCATGCAGGCGGTGGAGAGGGCCATTCGCGACAGCGACCTCGGTGTGAACCCCACCAACGACGGCAACGTCATCCGGGTCGTCTTCCCGGACCTGTCGGAAGAGCGCCGCAAGGAGTTCATCAAGGTCGCCGGCACCAAGGCGGAGGAGAGCCGGGTCTCCATCCGCAACATCCGGCGCCGCGCGAAGGACGCCCTCGACAAGCTCGCCAAGGACGGCGAGGTCGGCGAGGACGACGTCAGGCGTGCCGAGAAGGATCTCGACGACACGACGCACCGCTACGTGGCGCAGATCGACGAGCTCCTTGAGCACAAGAAGGCCGAACTGCTCGAAGTTTGATGAGACTTGACGACGCCGGGGAGCCCTCGGGCTCCCCGGACGAGCCGGAGGTCGACATGGCCGGCCCACCCCCCGGAGAAGCACTGGCCTCGCCCCCTGGGCAGGGGCGGGACGGCTCCGGCGACCCCCCGTCTTCCGATGGCCCCTCGCCTTCCGGCGGCGCGACGCCCGCTGGGAAGCCCGAGAGCAAGACGGGGCGAAACCTCCCGCTCGCCATAGGTGTGGGCGTCGCGCTCGGCGCTCTCGTGCTGCTCTCGCTGTACACGATCAAGGAGATCTTCCTTGGCGTGATGGTCGTGTTCCTGTTCCTCGGTATGCGGGAACTGACCGAGGCTTTCAAGAGCCGCGACATCCGTGTCCCGTTCATCCCTGTCGCGACGGGAATGGTCGGAACGCCGGTCGTCGCCTACGTGTGGGGCTCCACCGCCACCATCGCCGCGGTCTCGCTGACGGTCCTCGCGCTGCTGATGACGCGCCTGACCGAGGGCGCCTCCGGATACGTGCGGGACGTCACCGCCGGGTCGCTGGTGGCCGGCTACCTGGTGCTGATGGGCGGGATCGTCGCGCTGCTGATGCGTCCCGACGACGGCGACCACCGCATCGTCATCTTCATCGCCACGACCGTCGCCAGCGACATCGGCGGGTATTTCGCCGGGTCCTTCCTGGGCCGGCACAAGCTCGCGCCCACGATCAGCCCGAAGAAGACCTGGGAGGGCGTCACCGGGTCCGCCGTCACCTGCATGATCGTGGGCGGGTGGCTGGTGTGGTGGCTTCTGGACGGCGGTCACATCTGGCAGGGCGTGATCATCGGACTCGCCGCCGTGGTCACCGCGACCGCAGGCGACCTCGTCGAATCGATGATCAAGCGGGATCTCGGGATCAAGGACATGGGAACGCTCCTGCCCGGCCACGGGGGAGTGATGGACCGCCTCGACTCCCTCGTCGCGACGGCCCCCGTCGTCTGGCTGCTGCTGGAACTGTTCGTCCCCAGCTAGGACGTCCTGGGGGCGTTCCGCGGCTCGACTGCGGACCGCCCCTGAGAGACAGGCCGCCTTAGGAAACGACCCAGGAACGGCCCTGCTGGGCCAGACGCCGGATGAGCGCGTCCGACCCCTCGCTCTTGGCGAACCGGTGCTCCTCGCCCGTGATGGGCACGAGCCACAGCCATCGGACGGCGTCGCCGGCGAGTGTCAGTCCGGTCATGCCAGGCGCCTCAGGACCCGCGAGACGGTTCGGGTCGTCCAGAAGAAGCACACCCTCCCAGGACGACTCGCCGTTGCCGAGGGGGAACGTGCGAGCCTCGTGGTACCACTTGACGACGTCCCCAGGCGCGAACCACGTCACCGACCGCCACGGGTACTGCGCCAGCCACGGGAAGATGCTGCCTGACCGCTGACTGGGCAGCGTGCTGGCGACGGCCAGTTCTATGCGTCCGTATGGGGCGACGTCGTCCTCGTACAGTTCGACCGTAGGCATTCGCTGGCGGCTCATCCCGACCGTGCTCAGAACGGTGAACTGCCGGTCGCCCCTTGCGGGACGCTCCGAGACCCCGACCGTCGGGGCCATGCTCGGCCTGCCGCCCGCCAACTGGCGTCCGACATCGTGCCAGTAGTGGCCACTGGGACCCAGCCTCTGCAGGAGGTGACCGAGGATCGACTGCTGGAACTCCGCCCAGGAGCCGTCTGCGCGGCATCTCTTCCAGTGCTCGCGTGCTTGCTCGACGCGAGGCCCGAAGTCCTCGATCCCTTCGTCCAGAGGGAAGGCGAACGGGCTCTGCAGCGTGGCGTCGCGGGCGTAGCCGGGAATGCCGCGCCCCATGTCAGACCAGCCGGGGATCACCAGCAGCAGGTCGCCCCCCTCAAGCAGGGCCACGCCGTCGCCCTCCTCGAACCAGACGACCTCCAGCGCTTCAGTGTCCAGCGCCGGGCGTCCTGCGGGGTGGCGCACGTGGGACTCTGGCAGAAGGGGCGCGTGGCCCGCGTCGAGCCGCGACCGGTCCAGTTCCCGTGGGGCCTCGCGGTGGTTCGCGACCCAGACCGCCCCGACCACCGAGTCGCGCGCGTCCTTCAGGTAGGCGGCGGTGACCTCGCCGTCGGTCTCCACGGTGAGTCGCCGGCTGCCGTACGGGCTGGCCGCCGCGTGGACGACCGTGGCCGCTGACCCCCGGGGCGAGGCGGCGCCCCTGCGCAAAACCGACATGATCGAGACCTTAGTCGCAGACAAGGCCGTGTGCAGGAATGTCGCTGTTCAGGTATGGGCGGACGTCCAGGACGGACGATGCACGCACAGGTGTTTGCGACACTGGAAGGACCATGTCTACCACCCAGCCCTCCGCGACCGGTGCCGCGCCCAAGAAGACCCCGGCGAAGCTCGTCTTCGCCGCACCGAGGCGCGGCAAGCCGCCGAGGCATCTCGCCGACCTCACCACGGCCGAGCGTCGCGAGGCGGTCGCCGCACTGGGGGAGAAGCCGTTCCGCGCCGACCAGCTGTCGCGCCACTACTTCGCGCGCCTCGTCGACGATCCCGCCAAGATGACGGACCTGCCGGCCGCTGTCCGGGATCGGCTGGTGTCCGAACTGCTGCCTTCGCTGCTGACCCCAGTACGCGAACTGGACTGCGACGGCGGAACGACACTGAAGACCGTCTGGAAGGCCTTCGACGGCGTCCTGTTCGAGTCGGTTCTGATGCGGTACCCCGACCGGGCGACGATGTGCGTCTCGTCCCAGGCGGGCTGCGGGATGAACTGCCCCTTCTGCGCCACCGGTCAGGCAGGGCTCACCCGCAACCTTTCCACGGCCGAGATAGTCGAGCAGGTCGCCGCGGGCGCGCGCGCACTCGCCCGTGGGCGCGTCCCAGGGGGCCCCGGCCGCGTCTCCAACATCGTCTTTATGGGCATGGGCGAGCCCCTGGCCAACTACAAGGCCGTGATAGGCGCGGTCAAGCGCATCACCGATCCGGCGCCCGCCGGGCTGGGCATCTCCCAGCGCTCGGTCACGGTCTCCACGGTCGGGCTCGTACCGGCCATCGAGAAGCTCGCCGCCGAGGACATGTCGGTCAGGCTGGCCGTGTCCCTGCACGCCCCCGACGACGAGCTGCGCGACGACCTCGTGCCCATCAACAACCGGTGGAAGGTCTCCGAGGTGCTCGACGCCGCCTGGGCCTACGCCGAGCGCAGCGGGCGCCGCGTCTCGATCGAGTACGCCCTCATCAAGGACATCAACGACCAGGCCTGGCGGGCCGATCTTCTCGGAAGGCTCTTGCGCGGCCATCTCGTACACGTCAATCTGATCCCGTTGAACCCAACGCCGGGTTCCAAGTGGACCGCCTCCCGGCCCGAGGACGAGCGCGAGTTCGTCCGGCGCCTGGAGGCCCACGGGGTCCCGGTCACGGTGCGCGACACTCGGGGCAGGGAGATCGACGGGGCCTGCGGGCAGCTGGCCGCGGCGACCAAGGACTGAGCGCGCCGCGGGGCGCGTTCCCGGCGCCGCGCGGAGCGCGCGGACACGGCTGAGGAGCGCGGTGCCGGTGAGGACGGGTACACGGCTGCCGGTGGTCTTGCGAGGCTACGACCGGGACCAGGTCGACGCCCTGCTCAAACGGATCTCGCAAGCGCTGAGCGGCGGACCGCCGGTGCCCGCGGACGAGGTGCGCCAAGCCCGGTTCACCACCGTCCTTCGCGGCTACGACCACCGCGCGGTGGACGAGCTGCTCCGCGAGTGCATCAGGGAACTCCAGGCCCGCGCGCCGATCGCGGAGCGCCCCGGCCGCACCCGCGCCCAGCCGGCCTGGCTGATCAACTGGATCCAGAACGCGCGCTTCTCCGGTGCCGGCCTGCGCCCCGGCTACGACGTGCGGGATGTGGACGCCTTCCTCGAACGCGTGATCGCCGGCCTGCGCGGCATCGCCCCGCCCGTGACCGCCCGGGACGTGCGGGAGAGCGCGTTCCGCACCGTCCGGTTCGGGCCCGGTTACGACGAGCAGGAGGTCGACCGCTTCCTGCTGCAACTCGCGGCGGCCCTCGAACGCTGACGAAGTTATCCACAATTTCGCAGGACGTGGCGCACCGCGTGACGGTCGCGCCACGCTACGTGCATGGACCCTTTCGCCGTACAGTACCGACGGCTCCGAGCCCTGTTCGACGCCTTCCTCGCGCCGGAGATCACGGCCATTCTGCTGCCCCTGACCAAGCCCGGGCTTCGCCTCTCCACCCGCGGTGAGGTGCCCGTCCACCTTGGAGGCACCCCGCAGCTGCCGCCGGACGAGCCATGGCCGACCTGGAAAGGCCGCCCGCTCGACTTCTTAGGCGCGATCGACTTCGCGGGCCTCGCCGGCCTGCCGAGGGTGCCCGGTCTGCCCGCTTGCCGCGCCGCGTTCTACTACGCGAGCGGGCTCCCGCGTCCCTGGGGCGACGAACCGAGCCAACGCGACGGCTGGCGCGTCTTCACTGGCACCCTCCGCCCGGCGACCCCGCCATCAGGCGCCCTTTCCTACCCGCAGGTCACGCTAGGCGCCGCTCCGTTCCTCTCCTTGCCTTCTCCCCAGGAGGCCGACATCCAACGCTTGGAGATGGTCTACGACGGGATCGTGCCCGTGTACGAACAACTGCACGCCGCGTGGACGCGCCACACCTGCCCGGACGAAGCCCCCGCGCACCAACTGGGCGGCTGGCCGACCCTCGTCCAGCGTCCCATCGGCCCCGACTGCCTGTACGCCTCGACCGGCCGCACCCTGAACTCCCTCCATCCTCCGGCCCTCACACCGGACGAGCAACGCGCGGTCGAGGAATGGCACCTCCTCCTCCAACTCGACTCCGACGACCGCCTCGGCTGGTACTGGGGCGACCCGGGCCGCATCTACTTCTGCAACCGCCACGACACCCCTTTGGAGCAGACATGGCTAACCGTCCAGGCCGCGTAACCCACCCGAAGGCATCGCCCGACCAAACGCCCGCTGGGCCAAATCAGCCTCCACAGCCTCACACCCTCGGGAACACACCACCCGACGGGCGGCGGCCCATACCGTCGCCCCGGTGGCCGTCCCGGCCCCCCAACGACGAGATGCCTGCGAACAAAGACGGCCGCGAAGAGGAAGCGGCGAGGAGCGTCAACCCACACGGCCGTCGGCCCGTAGCGTCGCCCCGGTGGCCGTCCCGGGCTCTCAACGGCGAGATGCCTGCGGGTAGAGCTGGCCGCGAAGAGGAAGCGGCGAGGAGCATCAGCTCATACTGGCGGCGGCCTGGGCCCTGCCAACATGCTGTGCCGCAGTCGAAGGCGGACAGAGGCTGTCGCTTACCTCTTCCTGTACAACCACACCAACGAGATCGGCCGGACCCTTCCGGGGCGCGGCACGCACATGGCCGTGATGACTACCCCAGCCACAGAGGCTTAGCTCCGTCCGTTCAAAGCCCTGCCGGACGACGCAGGCGCGGCGTGACCTGGTGCTCGCTGGGGTCGCTCTCTATGGCGCCGTCCCCGCGCGGTGCTGTGCGTCCCAGCTTGTTCGGGCCGGAGAACTCCCGTGAGACGAGTGCCCGTGGTCGAGTGCTCACGGGACGCGGCGGCGTGATGGTCGCCGTGGCCGCCGGAACGCTTTACCCCGTCCGTCCAAGAATCGAAGGCCTCTGTGGCAAGGGCCGGGTCAGCGGGCGAAGGCGCGGTGTGAGCTGGTGCTCCTCGGGAGTCGCGCCCGCGACACCGCCGCCGAAGGGTGGATGCACCACCGCGGGGAGCGGTCAGGGGGTGCGGTGGGTGGTTACGAAGTAGGCAGTGCCTACGACCGTGGACCAGATGAGGAGGTGGAGGGCGGTGACGGGGAAGTGCGAGACGAAGACGTTCGGGCCGTCGTGAGCTGCGCGCATCCAATCGATCATCGGGATGGAAAGCCAGGAGAGCCGTCCCATGCCCAGGAGGAGGAGAGCGGTCGCGCCGCCGAGAAGCGCCAGCAGCGAGATCCCGGGATCGGGGATGAGAAGGCGACTCGTCCACGCCCCGAGGAGCGTGCCGGGGACGGCCACGAGGAGGTTCAACGCGCAGCCTGCCAAGATCGCCCGTCCCGGCGAGCCCGCCTGGAGGGCCTGGATGAGAGGAATGGCCAGTGTCACGACGCCCAGTGAGACGTTCACCCCGTAGGCCGCGAGCAGGCCCGCCCACGTGGGCGCGGACGGGTGGCGGGCCGCGGTGGCGGTCAGAGCGCGCTGCTCATCGGGCTGTGTGTCCAGGAGGGCGCGAGCCGACCACGCCCACACGGGGAACATGATCGCCGCCACATCCGCGAAAGTCCGCACCGCGAGCTCGCCCGCGTCGGGACCGCTCGGCCCCTGCGCGAGGACCAACGCCACCAGCAGAGCCACGACGATCAGCGGCTGCAGGACGCGCAGCGAGCGGAGGTAACCCGCTACGTGGAATCGGACAAGTGCGATCACTCTTCACGCCTCCGCACCCGGTAGCCGTCGGCCCTCAGCTTCGTCTCCACGGTGTCGGCCTCGTCTCCGGGCACCTCGACCTCCAGGACGGTCCAAGGACTGGTGTCCCCCGGGGCCAGCGGTGTCACGGAGCGGTTGGCGACGTGCAGGCGGTCGACGCCGGGCATCGCCTCGATGCAGCGCTGGTGGTCGCTGACGACGACCGTGGTGCCGCGCGAGGCCAAATCGGAGATCAGTTCGGGGAGGGAATCGCGGGTAGCGGCGTCCAGGCCCGCGAAGGGCTCGTCCAAGATGAGCAGCTCGGGGTCCGCCATGAGCGCCTGCGCAAGCCCGATCTTTTGCGCGCTGCCCTTCGAGAGCTCGGACAGCCGTACATCTAGGAGATGCGCAAAGGCCAGCCGCTCTGCCCAGACGTCACCAGTGCCAGCGGGGATGCGGCGGATGGCCGCCAAGTGGCCCAGGTAGGCGCGAACGCTGAACGGCTGGTCGACCGGAAACCGCTCCGGCGCGTACCCCACTCGTGCGGGACGGCCTTCGACGACGCCCGCTCGTGGCCTGCGCAGGCCGGCCATCACTCGCAGCAGCGTGGACTTCCCCGCGCCGTTATGCCCGGTCACCTCAGTGACGCTTCCTTTCGGAAGCGTCACGGTGACATCCCGAAAAACCCATGGGTCCCGGCGCCGATAACGAAAGGCGACACGCTCGAGCCGCATGGCACCGGAACTGTAGACACCTCTCCGTAAGGACGGCGTTAGCTCCACCCACGCCACCCGCGCCTGAACCTAGCGCTGGAGTCACGGGTGTGAGTCAAGCGACCTCTTGCGTGCACCAGCAGGCCAGGAAGGCCCAGTCTTCGATAGCGAAGCCCGGCGGCCCCTGACATGCCTTCGTCTGCGAGCCGCTGCTCGCAGCGCCGATCGCTGCGGAGCCGTTCCGCAGGGCGACGTCTGGCACCGAAGGACTGTGGGGTACCTCAGCGATGGGCTTGATGACGCGGCGTGCGGCCCGGCTGGCGCGCTTGGGTGGCCTGCAGCCCTACCTGCGGCCGTGCTGACGTGGCGTGAAGCCCGGTTGGCGCGCTTAGGGGCCTGTAGCCCCTACACGCTGCTGTGTTGGCGTGGCCTGACGTGGTTTGGGGCGCTGACGTTGTCTGAAGTGCTGAGGTGGCTTGGGGGCTGGCGGGGCTTGGGACTCCTGGCCGACCTTTGGAAAGTTCTCGGCGTGGCCTGACGGTGAGCCAGCACTATGCGCAGACTTCCTCGGCCTTCGCGGTCAGGGCGCGCGGCCCGTTGTGGTGCGTTGGGTGCCGGTGGTGGGGTGGGGGTTGTTGGGGGATTGGGTTAGGTGGGGGTGGTTAGGGCTTTTGAGAGGCGGGCTGCGTAGTCGGCGGCCTCGGTGTCGGAGGCGTATTTCTGGCGGGGCCAGAAGAAGCCGCGGAGGCCGTCCTTCGGGTTGCGTGGAACCACGTGTACATGCAGGTGGGGGACGCTCTGGCTGATCCGGTTGTTCATGGCGACGAACGAGCCGGCTGCTTCGAGGACGGATTCCATCGCCTGGGCAAGGCGTTGGGCTTGCGCGAAGAACGGGCCTAGAAGGTCCTCGGGCAGGTCAGTGAGCGTCTCGTAGTGCGTCCGCGGGACCAGCAGGGTGTGGCCCTTGAAGAGAGGGCGGGTGTCGAGGAACGCCATCGCGTCCGGTGCGTCCAGCACGACGTGCGCGGGCCGCTCTCCCTTGATGATTTCGCAGAACAGACATGCCTTGCTCACAGCCTCACCCATCCCCCTATTCTCCAGCCCCACCCGCAGGCAACGGCACATCGGCCCGATGTGATCGATGGCTCCGAAGGCGACGTCGGCGCCACCCAGCAGGCGAGCGCTCTGGTTCGCGGCCGGGGCCTCAAGGACGAGCCGTGCTCGGGTGCTCCCGCACCGTGCCTGGCGGTGATTGGCCTGGGCTCCGGCCGGGTGCTGGTCGCTGAGAGTGGTTGGTCGTTCTGTGTGCTTTGTCAGGCCCGTCTGGCCGCGATTAGCTCTTGGCGGTCACGACTCTGAACTCCTGCTGGTGATGGCTGGCCGCTAGGAGGTGTTGCGCTCTGGGGTTCTCTGGGGTCGTTTGCCTGGACTCGCTCATGGTGGCGGTTGGGTGGGTTGGGTTTCTGCCGGTGCTGTGTTGGTGGTGGGTCGTTCTACGTCTGGCTGGCCGTGATTGGTGCCTGGTGGTTGGGCCAGGTTTTGCTGGTGCTGGTGGCTGAGGGGGTGGCTGTTCTGGGAGCGCTGGTCGCCGCTAGTGCTTGCGTTTGAGAGTGGCTGAGTGGAATGGGAGTGTTGATCATGGGTGGGCTGGGCGGTTTGGTTGCCCTGTGGCGGCGGTCGTCTGGTGGTCGTGTTCGACCGCCGCCGGGGAGGGGTGTCAGCGTGTGGGCTTCGTCTGATCAGGGTGGGTCAGGACAGGGCCAGCAGCAGGGCCGTGTAGGGAGGGATCGGGTCGGGGGCGGGCTCTGCCGCCTCTTGCGCCGCGGCGTGTTCGTAGAGGTCGCGTTCGGCGCGGTCCAGGGCGGCTGACAGGACGAAGTCGGTGACCGACCAGCCGATCAGCTCGGCCGCCGCGCGGATCACGAGAAACTGCTCCGCGGTGGTACGGAAGGTGATGTGATCGTCGGCGGGATCGGCCGGAAGGTCCTGGCGAACCGACTCGGGCATGGCCGGTCTCCTTCCTTGCGGCCTTTCAAAGTACGCCGCGAGGAGTTGCCAGGACATCCCCTCTGAGAACGAGAATCGGCGGTGTCCGGCGGAGTCAGCGGGTTCCCCAGGAGTAGGTCTGTTTGCGAAGTTTGAGGTACACGAAGCTCTCGGTGGAGACGACGCCCGGGACGGCGCGGATACGGCCGAGAAGTTCCAGAAGACGTTCGTCGTCCTCGCAGACGAGCTCCAGGAGGATGTCGAACGAACCCGCGGTGATGACGACGTAGTCGATCTCGTCCAGGGCGGCGAGCTCGTCGGCGATCTTCTCCAGGTCGCCCTCGCACCTGACGCCGATCATCATCTGGCGGTGGAAGCCGAGCATGAGCGGGTCGGTGACGCCGACGATCTGCATCACGCCGGTGTCGAGGAGCTTCTGCACGCGCTGGCGCACGGCGGCCTCGGAGAGGCCCACGGCCTTGCCGATGGCGGCGTAGGAGCGGCGGCCGTCCTGCTGGAGCTGCTCGATGATCTGCTTGGCGGTCTCGTCGAGCTGGACGCGGGCTGCCCGTTCCATCCGGTTCTCCTAGCTGCGGCATCGAGGGTGTGAGGCCTCTGGGCCAAGTGAATCAGTCGTGAAATTCGATCGTAACAACGGAATCACTTGTGTTGGACGGACTCCTCTGTAAGGGTCGGGCCAACAGGACACAACGGGCGACGGCGCCCAGGAGGGACCTGAGGATGAGCGGCGAGCGGCTGCGCAACTTTATCGGCGGAGAATACGTCGACGCCAAGGACGGGCGGACGCTGGAGGTGGTCGACCCCAGCACCGGCGAGACGTACGCGGAGGCGCCGGTGTCCGGCGCCGAGGACGTCGACGCCGCGTTCCGTGCGGCGTCCGACGCGTTCCCCGCCTGGCGCGACGCCACGCCGGGGGAGCGGAGCCTCGCGATGCTGCGCTTCGCGGACGCGGTCGAGAAGCGGGCGGAGGACCTCGTCAGGGCGGAGAGCCGGGACACCGGCAAGCCCGTCCAGATGACCCTGGACGAGGAGGTGCCGCCGATGGTGGACAACCTCCGGTTCTTCGCCGGCGCGTCCCGGGTGCTGGAGGGCAAGGCGTCCGCCGAGTACATGGCCGACCACACCTCCTCGATCCGGCGGGAGCCGATCGGGGTGTGCGCCCAGGTGACGCCCTGGAACTACCCGATGATGATGGCGATCTGGAAGATCGGGCCGGCGCTGGCGACGGGCAACACCGTGGTGCTCAAGCCGTCCGAGACGACCCCGGCGAGCACGCTGATGCTGGCGGAGATCGCGGCCGAGTTCCTGCCCCCGGGCGTCTTCAACGTGATCTGCGGCGACCGCGGCACCGGGCGCTCGCTGGTGGAGCACCCGACGCCGCAGATGGTGTCGATCACCGGAAGCGTGCGGGCCGGTATGGAGGTCGCCGCGTCGGCGGCCAAGGACCTCAAGCGGGTGCACCTGGAGCTCGGCGGCAAGGCGCCGGTGGTCGTGTTCGACGACGCCGACGTCGAGGCGGCGGCGACGGGTATCGCCGAGGCCGGGTACTTCAACGCGGGCCAGGACTGCACGGCGGCCACCCGCGTGCTGGTCGCCGACCGGCTGCACGGGGAGTTCACCGAGGCGCTCACCGAGGCCGCCAAGGGGACGGTCGTCGGGCCTCCGAGCAACGCCGACGCCTTCTACGGGCCGGTGAACAACGCGAACCAGTTGGAGCGCGTCCAGGGCTTCATCGAGCGGGCGCCCAGCCACGCGAAGGTCCTCACCGGTGGCGAGCGCGTGGGGGACCGCGGTTACTTCTTCGCCCCGACCGTCGTGGGCGGCCTCAGGCAGGACGACGAGATGGTGCAGAACGAGGTCTTCGGCCCGGTCATCACCGTCCAGAGCTTCTCGGACGAGGCTCAGGCCGTGGAGTGGGCCAACGGCGTCAAGTACGGCCTCGCCGCCAGCGTGTGGACGCAGAACCACGGCCGCGCCATGCGCATGAGCAAGGCACTGGACTTCGGCGCCGTGTGGGTCAACACCCACATCCCGCTGGTGTCGGAGATGCCGCACGGCGGCTTCAAGCACTCCGGCTACGGCAAGGACATGTCGATGTACGGAATCGAGGACTACACCCGCGTCAAGCACGTCATGCACTACATCGGCGGCTGAGCGCCGCCGACCGGAGCCCGTGAAGGAAGTCCCGCCCATGACCGAGACCCAACCCGCCGCGGCGCGCGACGATCCGGCCGTCGCGGTCCCCGCGATCGAACTCGCGGGAGTCGAGAAGGATTACCACGCCTACGGCGAGACCGTGGCGGCGGTGCGCGGCGTCGACCTGTCGATCGCGGAGGGGGAGTTCTTCTCCCTGCTCGGCCCGTCGGGATGCGGCAAGACGACGACCATGCGCATGATCGCCGGCTTCGAGGAGCCGACGGCGGGGCGGGTCCGGCTGCGCGGGCAGGACGTCACGGACGTGCCCCCCAACAGGCGCGACGTGAACATGGTGTTCCAGTCGTACGCGCTCTTCCCCCACATGAGCGTCTTCGAGAACGTCGCGTTCGGCCTGCGCCGGCGCGGCGTTCCGAAGGCGCAGATCACGCGGCGGGTGGGGGAGATGCTGGAGATCGTCGACCTGGCGGGACGGGAGAAGCGCCGCCCCGCCGAGTTGTCCGGCGGCCAGCAGCAGCGGGTCGCGCTGGCCCGGGCGCTGGTCAACGAGCCGCGGGCGCTGCTGCTGGACGAGCCGCTCGGCGCCCTCGACCTGAAGCTGCGCCAGGCGATGCAGGTCGAGCTGAAGCGGATCCAGCGGGGGGTCGGCGTCACGTTCGTGTACGTGACGCACGACCAGGGCGAGGCGCTGACGATGTCGGACCGCATCGCCGTCATGAACGACGGGGTGATCGAGCAGCTCGGCACGCCTCGGGAGATCTACGAGCATCCCGCGACGCGGTTCGTGGCCGGGTTCATCGGCACGTCCAACCTGCTGGAGGGGGAGGTCACCGGGACGGGGCCGGGCGGGGCGGTGCTCTCCCACGGCCCCGACGGCCGGATCGAGGTCCCGATGCGCCACGGCCGGGAGGCCGTCGCGGGGGAGCGCGTGGAGCTCACCGTCCGCCCCGAGAAGATCGGGATCGGGCTGGACAGGCCGGGGGACGGGCAATGCGCCGTCCGGGGGACCGTGACCGAGGTCGTGTACCTCGGGACGTCGACGAACTACAACATCACCACCTCCGCCGGCGCCGACGTCGTCGTGTTCCTGCAGAACGCGACGTCCGCCGACGACATCGCCGTGCGCGGCGACAGCGTCTGGTTGTCGTGGGATCCGCGCCACTCGTACGCCATTGGAGCCCCGCAATGAGCCAGTTCGACCCCGCTTTCCTCCGCGGACTCACAAGGCCGCGCCTGGCGCGCTCCGGCGCGGGCGGCCCGGCTCGCCGCGACGTCCTGAGGCTGATGGGCGCGGCCGGCGCCGGGCTCGCGCTGTCGGCGTGCGGGGTGAAGGGGCAGGGCGGCAAGGAGAAGGTCACCCAGAGCGACGTCGAGAAGTACTGGGCGAACAAGGCCAAGAGCGGCAGGCTCAACTGGGCGAACTGGCCGGGCTACATGCAGGACGACCGGGAGACCATCAAGGCGTTCGAGAAGGAGACGGGCGTCAAGGTGACCTACAAGGAGGTCATCCAGGAGATGGGCCCGTGGTTCGGCAAGATCCAGGCTCCGCTGGCCGCCGGGCAGTCCATCGGCTTCGACCTGATGGTGATGACGAACGGGATCCAGCTGGAGCAGTGCCGCCAGCTCGGCTACCTGGCGCCCCTCGACCTGTCGAAGCTGCCGAACTTCCAGGCGAACGCGGGCCCGTCGTTCAAGAACCCGTCCTACGACCCGGGCAACGCCTTCACGATCCCGTACGAGTCGGGGGTCACCGGGATCGCGTACAACACCAAGTACGTGAAGGAGGAGATCACCAGCATCGCCCAGCTGTTCGACCCGAAGTACAAGGGCAAGGTCGGCATGATGGGCGACTCGCAGGAGCTCGGGAACTTCGGGATGTTCCTGCTCGGCATCGACCCGGAGAAGTCGACGAAGGCGGACTGGGAGAAGGCCGCCGCCAAGCTGCGCGAGCAGCGCGACAGGGGCATCGTCCGCAAGTACTACAGCCAGGACTACGTCGACGCCGTCAGCAAGGGCGACGTGTGGATGACCATGGCGTGGTCGGGGGACGTGTACAGCCTGACGAGCCCGGACGTGAAGTTCGTGGTGCCCAAGGAGGGCGGCACGATCTGGACCGACAACCTGTGCATCCCGAAGACCGCCGAGAACCCAGTGGACGCGCTGACCCTCATGAACTGGCTCTACGTTCCCGAGAACAACGCGCCGCTGACCGAGTTCATCAACTACATGCCGCCGATCCCGGCCACCCAGAAGCTCCTCGCGCAGAAGGCCGAGCAGGCGGGCGGCGACGACAAGAAGGACCTGACCCGGCTCAGCGCCAGCCCGCTGATCTTCCCGTCGCAGGCCGACCTGGCCCGGCTGCGGCACTACCGGCGGCTCACGCAGGCGGAGGAGACCGAGTACCAGAAGATCTTCGAGCCGATCTCCAAGGGCTCGTGATGGGCGGGGTGCGGGGACGGCTCGCGCCGTACCTGATGATCCTTCCGGGCGGGTTGTGGCTGGCGGCGTTCTTCCTCGTCCCGATGGTGCTGATGGTGTCCCTGTCGCTGCAGACCGGGAACCTCATCGACGGCTTCCAGCAGACGCTGCACTGGCAGAACTACACCGACGGGCTCAGCACCTACGGCGACAAGTTCGTCCGGTCGCTCTGGTACGGGCTGCTGGCGACGGTCGCGTGCATCGTGCTCGCCTACCCGGCCGCGTACTGGATCGCGTTCCGCGGCGGGCGCGCCAAGTCGACGTACCTGTTCCTCCTGCTGCTTCCCTACTTCGTCTCGTTCATCCTGCGGACGGTGTCGTGGAAGCTCGTCCTCACCGACAACGGGCCGGTCCTCGGGCCGCTGCGCGACCACGGCGTCCTGCCGGAGGGCTTCCACGTCCTCGACACCGGCGTCGCGGTCGTGTCCGGGCTCGCCTACAACTTCCTGCCGTTCATGGTCCTGCCGATCTACGTGGCGCTCGAACGCATCGACCCGCGCGTGGTGGAGGCGGCCTACGACCTGTACGCGAGCCGCGCGCAGGCGTTCCTCCGGGTCATCCTGCCGCTGTCGCTGCCCGGCGTCTTCGCCGGCGTGATCATGACGTTCGTGCCGGTGTCGTCGGACTACGTCAACGCCGAGGTGCTCGGCGGCCCGCAGAACACCATGATCGGCAACGTCATCCAGACCGAGTACTTCAACAACAGCGCCTACCCGACGGCGTCCGCGCTGTCGTTCGCGCTGATGGCGATCCTGCTCGTCGGGATCTTCGCCTACGCGCGCACGCTCGGCACGCAGGACGTCCTGGAGGCGGCGGGACGATGACGACGCACACCAAGGCCCCCGCGGCGCCCGCCGAGACCCCGCGGCGGCGCGCACCCCGGCGCCGGATCTCCGGCCTGCACCTCTACACCCTCGTGCTGATCGCGTGGCTGATCCTGCCGATCGCGATCATGATCCTGTTCGGGTTCAACGACACCCGCAGCAAGCAGAACTTCGAGTGGCAGGGCTTCACGCTCCGCTGGTACGCGCACCTGTTCGACAAGAGCGACCTCACCGCGGCCGTCGTCAACTCGCTGACGATCGCGCTGCTCAGCACGCTGATCACCACGGTCATCGGGACGTTCGCGGGCCTCGCGCTCGGCCGGTACCGGTTCCGCGGCAAGGGGTCGACGAACCTCGTGCTGTTCATGGCGATCTCCTGTCCGGAGATCGTGATGGGCGCGTCGCTGCTGTCGATGTTCGTCACGTTCAACCTGCCGCGCGGCTACCTGACGATTCTGCTCGCGCACGTGATGTTCTCGATCGCGTTCGTGGCCGTGACGGTCCGGGCCCGCGTCGTCGGGCTCGACCCCGCGGTGGAGGAGGCGGCGCAGGACCTCGGCGCCGGCCCGTGGACGCGGTTCCGCCTGGTCACCCTGCCGATGATCATGCCGGGGGTGCTGGCGGGGGCGCTGCTGGCGTTCGTGCTGTCCATCGACGACTTCGTCATCACCAACTTCACCAGCGGCGCCACCGTCACGTTCCCGCTGTGGATCTACGGTTCCACCAGGACGGGGACGCCGCCGCAGGTCAACGTGATGGGGACGATCATCTTCGCGGTCGGCGTGCTGATCGCGGTGGTGTCGGCGCGGCGCAGCGCCCGCGCGCGAACGCGAGCATGAACGCGAACGTGGCCGGGGCGCTCGCCGACGCCGCCCCCGAGGCGTTCTGGCTCGGGGACCCGGCCCGCCCCGAGGCGGGTCCGGCGCTGTCCGGCACGCTGACGTGCGACCTCGCCGTCGTCGGCGGCGGCTACAGCGGCCTGTGGACGGCCATGCTCGCCAAGGAGCGCGACCCGTCCCTGGACGTGGTCGTGCTGGAGGCCGGCCGGATCGGCGCCGCCGCGTCCGGACGCAACGGCGGGTTCTGCGCCGCCAGCCTCACCCACGGCCTGGAGAACGGCCTCGGGCGCTGGCCGGACGACGCCCACACGCTCGAACGCCTCGGCTGGGACAACCTGCGCGCCATCGCGGAGACGCTGACCCGCCACGGCATCGACGCCGAGTGGGAGCCGACGGGGGAGATGAGCGTCGCCACCGAGGAGTGGCAGGTGCCCGCGCTCCAGGAGGCGGCGGAGAAGGCCTACGAGCACGGCTGGCAACCGATCATGCTCGGCGCGGAGGCGGTCCGCGCCGAGGTCGACTCGCCCACCTACCTGGCGGGCCTGTGGGACCGCGATGCCGTCGCCATGGTGCATCCGGCCAAGCTCGCCTGGGGCCTGGCGGACGCGTGCCGCGCCCTCGGGGTCCGCGTCTTCGAGAACACCCGCGTCACGGCGCCGCGCACCGACGCCCGCGGGCTCCGGCTGGCGGCCGCCGCGCCCCCGCGGCGGGGCGACCGGGCGCCCCGCCCGCTCGGGACGGTCACCGCCCGGCACGTCGCCCTGGGGACCGGCGCCTTCCCGCCGATCCTTCGGCGCCTGCGCAACTACGTCGTCCCGGTGTACGACTACGCGCTCGTCACCGAGCCGCTCACGCCCGCGCAGCGCGCGTCCATCGGCTGGCGGCACCGGCAAGGGCTCGGCGACAGCGCCAACCAGTTCCACTACTACCGGCTCACCGCCGACGACCGCATCCTGTGGGGCGGCTACGACGCCGTCTACCACTTCGGCAACGGAATGCGTCCCGCGCTGGAACGGCGCCCCTCCACGTACGCGACTCTGGCCCGGCACTTCTTCGCGACGTTCCCGCAACTGGAGGGTGTGCGGTTCACCAACGCCTGGGGCGGCGTCATCGACACGTGCAGCCGCTTCTGCGCCTTCTACGGGACGGCCTACGACGGCAGGCTCGCATACGCGGCGGGCTACACCGGCCTCGGTGTCGGCGCCACCCGCTTCGGAGCCGACGTCATGCTCGACCTCCTGGGGGTCGGTCTCGCGCCCGGCGAGGAGACCGAGCGGACACGGCTGGCGATGGTGCGCTCCAAGCCCGTCCCGTTCCCGCCCGAGCCGCTGCGCTACGGCGTCATCGAGCTGACCCGGCGCGAGATCGCCCGCGCCGACCGCAACGCGGGGCGCCGGGGACTCTGGCTCCGCACCCTCGACCGCATGGGCCTCGGCTTCGACTCCTGAACGGGGATCAGTCCGGCGACTCTTCGACCGTGCCGAAGATGACCGACGAGACCTCCAGGTACAACTGCTCCGGATACGGCATGAAACCGACGTTGCGCAGCGCCTGCTTCTGGCCCGCCGACTCCATCACGAACTCGCCGTAGCCGAAGACCCGCCCGAGCACCGAGCGGTTCAGCGCGATGTCGGTGACCTTGGCGAGCGGCATCATCGCGACGTTGCGGTTGAGGACGCCGTTGACGACCATCACCCGGTGCTCGGTGACGAGGAAGAAGTCGACCGACCAGGCGATCACCTTCCAGGCCAGGTAGCAGACCGCGATCAGCCACAGCCCCCAGATCCAGACCTGCCCGCTGACCGCGCTCGCCGCGCCGCACGCGATGAGCCCGGCCACGACGACCCCGACCGGCAGCAGCAGGACGGCCGGATGCCGCCGAACCGCGATGACACGGCCCTCGTAGGACATCAGATACTTGT
This sequence comes from Actinomadura sp. NPDC000929, assembly GCF_040492065.1. Classification (NCBI taxonomy): domain Bacteria; kingdom Bacillati; phylum Actinomycetota; class Actinomycetes; order Streptosporangiales; family Thermomonosporaceae; genus Actinomadura; species Actinomadura sp. NPDC000929. The sequence continues at coordinate 19,747 of NZ_JBEUPA010000109.1, forward strand.
CGACCGTCCGCGACGAGGTGTCGCGGTGCACCATCATGTCCTGCAGATTCACGGCGTGTCCTCGTCATGATCCGGGTGGGACAACCGTAGCCGACGCGGCACCGGAGGTGCAGGGGCCGCACGGTAAGGGCCACGGCTCCGCTCGGGGCCTTGTCGGACGCGGATCCGTTCGCCGATCATGGTCGTCATGGACGGCGACGCCGAGAATCCGCGGGAGCCCGGCCCGCCGGGCGGCGATTTCGCGCCCGAGGTGACCGGACGTCCGATCTGGCGGCTGCTGCTGAGGGGTCTCGGCGTCTATCTGCCCGGCTGGGAGATGCCCGCGGGCGCGCTGCGCGTCCGGGACGGGGCGCCGCCGGCGGGTTTCGGGCCGCCCGCGTACCTGAACGGCGACGCCGGCTTCGGCGTCCAGGTCCCCGACCGCCGCCGCGGCCTGGAGCCGGACCGGGAGATCTACGTGCGGGGCCGGGAGGACCCGAGCTTCGGGATCGTCGTCGCGGGCCCGTCGGCGGCGATCGGGAGCCGCGTCGTCGACGCCGCGGTGCTGATGCGGTTCGCGAGGAGGCTGACGTTCGAGGAGCTCGTCGACACCGGCGACGCCGACTCCGTCCCGTACGCGGTGCGCGGGGCGCGGGCCGTGGAGAACGCGGTGTTCCTCGACCGCGCCGCCGGGATCGGCCTGTGCGTCGAGGCCGACCCGCGGACCGGCGCCCTGCGCTGCCCCCTCTACGTGCGCATCGGCGGCCCCGCGGAACGTTCCGTGCGGGCCTACGGGGCGGTGGCCCAGCCGGTGAGGTCCCACAGCTGATGGGACGGCAGCCGCCGCAGCCGGACGCTCGCGGCGGCCGGGTCCCAGAACACCTCGTCGCTCTCCAGCTCCAGCGACTGCGCGGCCGTCAGCACCGCGCACAGCAGCTCGTCGCGCGTCCGGACGGCCATGAGCGGGCCGATCTGCGCGACGGCGCCCGAGCACTCCGCCAGCGTCCGCAGGAGCGACTTGAGGGCCGCCTCGTCCTCGGGCCCGCGCGCGGGCTCCACCCCCGCCGGGACGCCCGGCTCCACCCGCGCGAGGCCCCGCCTGGCCTCGCCGACGGACAGGCCGTTGCCGGACCGGGCGCCGGCGCCCGCGGAGATGAGCAGGGCGCTGAACACGCCCGCCAGGTCCTCGCTGGCGTGCCCGCCCAGGAAGTAGCGGCGGCGCTCCGGTGAGCCGGGAGTGCCGTTCGAGCCCTCGGACGTGCGGAACCGGACGGCCAGCCGGCTGGCGCGCACGCACCGCTCGTACATGTCGCCGAGGATGTCCTCCAGCTCCTCGTCGCGCGTCCACAGGCGCCCGGTCGCGGTGACGGCGTCGCCGTGGGGGCGGGGGCGTCCGGTGAGCGCCGCCGTGACGGTGTCGTCGAGCTCGCCCTCGGTGAACCGCAGCAGCTCGGCGACGACGTCCTCGACGTCCTCCAGGGTGCGGGTGAGGGCGCGCTGCAGTTCCAGGATCTCCTCACCGCCGCGCTCCAGGTCCGCGAGCCGGTCGAGCGCCGCTTCGACCTTGCCCTCCACGGGCCCGCCGCCCGCCCCGGTGGCGGCCCGCACCGACGTCTCGACCTCGCCGAGCTTGCGGCGCAGCGCGGCGAGGGTGATGCGCTGCTGCTCCAGCTCGTGCAGCCTGCCCGCCTGGGTCCGCAGGTAGTCGTCCGCCTGGTGGACGAGGCCCGCGAGCTCCTCCACCTGCCCGGTGTTCTGCCGGAGCCGGGTGTCGAGCGCGGGCAGCACGTCCTGCTTGACGCGCGACAGCTCCGCGGTGAGCTGCTCGCCGACGGTGACCAGCACGTTGTTCTGCTTGGTCACCTGGTCGTTCAGTTCGTCGATCCGGCGGGTGAAGGCATGGGCCTGGTCCCGGCTCTGCTTGCCCGCGTACAGTTCGAGCGCCCCCACCACGACGCACATCACCACCAGGATGACCGTCGTCATTGCACTCCTCGGGCGTGACGGTGATTACCGGAACGGCTTTTGATCGCGACCATAACTTACGATCACGCGCGCCGACCGGAACTTACGTAACCGACTGATCTCCATGACCGGCCGGTCTCACCTGTTCTTCCCGTGCCATTCCGTGACGCCTTCCGTGCGCTGGGTGACGAATTCTCAGACGCAGCCCTCGAATTGCGGGACGGTGGTGGTGGCCTTCAACCCGGCGGGGCGGAACCACTTGTCCAGCAGCCGCGGCGCGGTGCCGTCCTGGTACATCCGCGTGATCGCCTTGTTGACCGCCTCGCAGCCGTCGACGTCGCCCTTCCTGATGCCGACGCCGTAGGGCTCGTCGGTGAACGGGGCGTTGACGAGCGTGAGACCGCCGCCGGCCGCCTTCGCCGCGAGGCCCGCGAGGATCAGGTCGTCGGTCGAGACCGCGTCGAGCCGGCCCCCTGTGAGCGCGGTGAGGCAGCCGGCGTACCCGCTCGCCTCGACCGGGAGCGCGGCGACGCCCTGCTCGTCGTGGACGCGCGGGAACGACACCGACCCGGGCACGCGGCAGAGCCGCCGCCCTTTCAGGTCGTCGATGTTCCGGATGGCGCGGGCCTCGGATCTGCGGACGAGAATGTCCTGGTGGGCCACATAATAGGGACCCGCGAACGACACCTTCACCTTGCGTTCCGGCGTGATGGAATAGCTGGCCACCACGAGGTCGACGTCGCCGTCCTGGAGCATTTTCTCGCGGGTCGCCGACGTCACCCGCTTGAACGTCACGTCGCCCGGGCCCACGCCCATCCGCCGGGCGATCTCTTTGGCGATGTCGACGTCGAATCCGGTGAACGACCCGTCGCCCTGGCGTTCGCCGAGTCCCGGCTGGTCGCCGTTGACGCCGATGACGAGCGCGTCCTTTCCGGCGACGGAGTCCTCTCCGGCGTCGGCGATCCCGCACGCCGTCCCCGCGCCGAGGACGGCCGCGGCCGCGAGGAGCGCCGCCGCGATGCTCCGCGCCCTCACTTCGACCACCGGTACTCGGCCAGGCGGGGGCGCACGCCCGCGAGGACGAGCGCGGCGATGACGGCGCCCGCGGCGGGCAGCACCGCGTACCAGCCGCTCGTGCCTCCGTCCCCGTCCTTCACGGCCTCGTCGAACGCCTTCCTGTGGATGGCGACCAGCGCCTGCAGGGAGCGGTCGTACCGGGTGAAGTCGGCGGCGGCCGCGCCGCGGGCGGCGACCGCCTCGTCGCGCTGTCCCCGGTCGACGAGGTCGCGCATCCGGCGGTCGTTGGCCTGGACCTTCTGGTAGTCGGCGAGCACCCTGTTCATGACGTCCGTGAGCTGCGCCTTCTGCCGGGCCGACTGGACCGGCCGGTCGGCCTCGGCTCCGAGGAAGCCGAGGAACTTCGCGCGGCCGGGCTCGAAGGACAGGTCCTTCTGGACGGCCGCGTTGTACTGGGTCAGGTTGCCGGCCTTCAGGTACAGGACGGTCTGCGACTTGCTCAGGTAGACCTGCTCGTAGGCGTCGGCCCGCCCGGGGTCGAGCAGGAACCGGGTCTCGTCGGCGTTCGCGCTGTTGCTGATGGCGCGCGTCCGCGAGAGCCCGAGGATCGAGTCGAAGCCCTCCTCCTTGGCCTGGCGCAGATGGTTCGCCTGGCCGGTGAGCATGAGGGCCCCGGCGGCGACCAGGGTGAGCGTGCCGAGCGTCGCCAGCGCGAGCGGCACGTTGAGCAGCCGCCGGAACCGCCGGGCCAGGTAGAGCTGGAACCCGAGGAGGACGGCCAGGAGGACCAGGCCCGTGGCGAGGACGCCCGTGCGTCCGAGGAGGACCGCCGAGCGCTTGTCCTCGTAGGTGTGCCGGACGAGGGTGCCGTTGTCGAGCGTCAGGTTGTAGGCCTTCGGCAGCAGGTCCAGCTTCATCAGGTCGGTCGCCTGCCGGTACAACTCGACGACCTTCTGCGACGGCGGCCCGGACGCGTGCGGGGACTGCCGGTCCAGCAGCAGGGCCTGCCCGGCGAGGCGCTCGTAGCGGGCGAGCGCGTCCAGCAGGTCCCGGGCCGTGTTGTTCTCGGTCGTCTCGTCGGCGAGCTTCGCGGCCTTCAGCAGCGCGTCGCCGGCCTTGCGGCGGTTCTGGTCGTAGCGGGCGAGCGCCTGCTCGCGTCCGCCGCCCGCCGCGTCGCCGATCAGCAGCGCGTCGGCGAGCTGCGCGTCCATGTCGGAGAGCTGGAAGTACAGGTCGCCGGTGGCGACGACCTGCGGGCCCGCGTCGTGCCCGATGACGCGCACGCCCTCGCGGGCGTTCGCGATCGCCGCCCAGCCGACGCCGAGCAGCGCCACCAGCAGCACGAGCGACAGCGCGGTCAGCGTCCTGACGCGGGACGCGACGGTGCGGGGGAGCAGTCGCGCGAGACCGGACGGGGCCTCGCCGCCCGTCCCGGGGCGCGTGGCGCCGTCGTCCCGGGCGGGCGGCGACGGCTGCGCGGCGGGGGCCGGTCGCCCCGCCGGCGTGGACTGCTGGACGGCCGTCATGTCGCCTCGCCTCGGGTGAGCGTGATGGTGGTCCAGGCGCCCAAGTGGATCCGGTCGCCCTCGGAGACCGGGACCTCCACGTTGTACGGGATGGGGTCGGTGGAGCCGTTCACGCAGGTGCGGTTGGTCGAGCCGGGGTCGACCAGCGTCCAGGTGCCGTCGGGCTTCGCCAGCAGCACCGCGTGGACGTGGGAGACGCCGGGGTCCTCGGGCGGCTCGCGCAGGTCGATCTCGGGCGGGGACGGCTGCGACGAGCTGCGCCGCCCGATGCGGACCTGCTGCCCGGAGAGCGGGATCCGCCGCTCGGGCGCGTACGGGGGGAACGCCAGGGACGCCGAGTCGGGGCCCTCTTCGGCGATGACCGTGCTGTAGTACTCGCGGTCGGCGCTCACGACCGCCGTCCACACCGCTCCGGGCACCGGCGGCGCGGGGACGGGAGGCGCCGGGACCGGGGGAGCGGGAACGGGCGGCGCCGGCACTGGAGGGGCCGGAACGGGCGGGGCCGGCACGGGAGGCGAGGGCGGACGCCGCGGATCCGACGGCCCGCGCTGCGCCGTGCCCGGTCCGGACGGGACGGGCACCGCGGGTTCGGGCTCCGGCGGAGCCGCGGGTTCGGGCTCCGGCGGAGCCGCGGGCTCGGGCTCAGGCGTGGGCCTGCCGCCGCCGATGGCGAAGTCGTAGCCGCACGCCTCGCAGAAGCGGTCGGTGCTGGGCGTCCCGCAGTCGGGGCACGGAGTCCCGCCCGGCGACGGCTGCGGGCCGGACGGGAGGGGGGCCGCGCCGGTGGGGGCGCCCTCGATGCGCTCGCCGCAGACGTCGCAGTAGTCCTGCGCCTGCGAGGTGTGTCCGCTGGGGCAGCTCGCCATGGTCAGCTCTCGCCCCTCCTGGTGGTCACCGTCTCGTCCTTGCGGGTCCGGACCGTCTTGCTGGAGCGCGTGTCGAGCTCCATCTCGTCGGCCTTGTTGACGTCGCGCTTCAGCCGGACGGTGCCGCTCGCCTCGTCCACGACGTCCACCACCTTGCGGAGCATCGCGGTGATCTCGTCGTTGCCGGCCTCGCCCGCGAGCACCACGGCCCGGCCGAGCCGCGCCGTCGCGGTGTCGAGGTCGCCGTCCTTGCGGGCCTGCAGGCCCTCCTGGATCGCCGCGGCCAGCTCCGCCTGCCCGGTGTAGCCCGCCACCCGCGGGTTGATGCGGGTGGACTTCGCCTCGTCGTCGGTCCACTCGGCGAGGACGTTCGCGGTCGCGACGACGCGCGCCTCCTCGCCCGGCGCGCCCGGCACGACGAGCTTCACCCACGCGGCGCGCAGCTCCTTGCCGACCTCGCCCGGCGGCACCTCGACGCAGATGTGGTAGTCGCGGCTCTCGGCGCCCCACGCGCCGAGCGGGTAGTCGCCGGCCTGCGGCGCCGACTCCGCGCGCTTGCCGGTGAGGTCCTCCACCGACGGCGAGACCTGCTTGACGAACCGGAGCCGCGCCGTCTGCGGCGTCCACACGCGCAGGGCGACGTCGGCGACGGACTTGCCCATCGCCGCCTCCGTCATGGCGCGGAAGTCCTCGACCAGCCCGGCCGGGTCGGCGACCATGCCGACGCCGCCGAGCAGCGCGGAGGCGACCTTGCGCAGCTCGGCGACCTCCCAGTCGGTGCCGACGCCGCGGCAGTCGCAGACGAAGCGCCCGCCGCAGCGGGCGAGGGCCGCGTCGAGCTCCTCCGCCGTCTCGTGCTGGTTCTTGCCGTCGGTCAGCAGGATCGCGTGCCGGATGCCGTCGCGGCCGCCGAAGAGGTCGTCGGCCAGCCGCAGCCATGATCCGATCGCGGTGCCGCCGGCCGCCCTCAGCAGGCTCAGCGCGTGCTTGGCCTCCGCGCGGGTCTCCGGCGTCGCCGGGACCGTCCCCTGGTGCCGGGGGAAGACCATCTTGGCCGTGTTGGAACCGGAGACGACGGCGAACTCCACGCCGTCGCGCAGCGTGTCGACCGCGACCTGCGCGGCCGCGATCGCCGCGCGCAGCTTGGTCTCGGGGAAGGACATCGAGCCGGAGGTGTCGATGATGACGACCTCGGACGCCCGGGTCGAGGACGGGACGGGGGCGCCCTCGCCCGCGTCCGCCTCGACGGACACGATGGCGTGCACCTCGCGGCCGCCCTCGGGCAGGTACTTGTTCTGGTCGACGGTGATGCTGAACTGCGGCTCCCTCATCGGGGCTCCTCCGTGCTCTGGGGGATGCTCTCGTGGACGCGGCCGCCGGAGCCGCCGGGGGAGGGGACCGGGATCACGGCGACGGTGATGTTGTCGCGGCCGCCGGCCTCCAGCGCGCGGCTCACCAGCGTCCGCGCGGCGCCGAGCGGGTCGGCCGCCGGGCCCGGCGACTCGCCGCCGGGGCCGGACAGCAGGGCCGCCAGGTCGGCGGCGGCCGGGAAGTAGTTCCAGAGCCCGTCGCTGCACACCAGCAGCGTGCCGGGACCGCCGGGCCGGAACGTCGCCACGTGCGGGTTGACCTGCCCGGCGTCGGCGCCCAGCCACGCGGTGATGACGTGCGCGTTCGGGTGCGCCTCCGCCTCCGCCTCGGTCAGCGACCCCTCGGCGACCATGAACGCGGCCCACGAGTCGTCCTCGGTGAGCCGGCGGGACGCGCCGAGCTCGGCCATGTCGCCGGTGCTGACCTCGGCCCCGTCGATCTCGTCGGGCGCGGGCCCCGCCGCGGCGTCCTCGCCGGACCCGCCGGAGCCGTCCGCGGCCAGCCAGTAGGCGCGGCTGTCCCCGATCCAGCCGACCGTGACCGCCGGGCCGCGCGTCACCGCGGACACGTAGGTGCACGACGGCGCGTCGGACGGCGAGGTGGCGAGCGCGGCGACGGCGGCGGCCGCGCGCAGCGCCGCGTGACGGGTGGCGTCCTCAGCGTCCTCCCCGGCGTCGAGCCGCGCCACCAGCTCGCCGAGGCCGGTGTCGGCCGCGGCGCGGGAGGCCTCGTCGGGACGCTGCGAGGACCCGACGCCGTCGGACACGACCGCCGCGACGCCTGACAGGTGCGCGGCGAGGGCCAGCGCGTCCTCGTTGCGGCTGTAGCGGCGGCCGCGGTCGCTCGCGCCCGCCGCGACGACCGGGCGGGTGCCGTTGCCGCCGGACGCGGCCGGCAGCTCGATCTCGACGTGGTCGCGTGCGGCCGGCTGGCGCAGGCCGCACGTCTCGCAGTAGCCGTCGGCGTCGATCGCCGTCCCGCCGCATCCGGGGCACGGGCCCGCCCGGTCCGCCCGCCGGGCGGACGGCGCGGACTCCTGCCTGATCGTGGCGCCGTCGCGCCCGGTGGCCGCGGCGGGCGGGCCGTCGGCGAGCCGGTGCCCGCACTCCTCGCAGAAGATCTCCTCGGCGAACACCACGGCGCCGCAGGCGGGGCAGGCGAGCTCGGCCGCCTTCCCCTGGTCCGTCCCGGCCGTGCCGGTTCCGGGGGGTTCGGTACCGGCGGTGTCGTCGGCTCGGGTGTGGTCGTCGGTCACAGCAGCGTCCTCGGGCGTACGGCGTTGGCGGAGTCGACGAGCCGGCGGCACTCGTCCCTGTCTCGGGTGCGGCGTGCCAGCTCCCGGTATGTCCCTTCCAGAAGGCGGCGCAGCGGGGCCTCGGCGAGCGCGGCGCCGAACAGGGAGCCGCCCTGCGCCCCGGCCGCCGTGCCGGGACCCGCCAGGATCCAGCCGAGCGCGGCCTCCAGCACCTCGGCGGTGAGCCTGTCGCGGCGCTCGGCGTCCAGGTCGAGGGCGGCGAGCCGGTGGCCGGCGGCGACCAGCTCGGCCGCCGTCAGCTCGGCGGGGGGACGGTCGCGCACCGCCGTCACGACGGCCGCGACCTGCGCGGGCACGTACCGGATGGAGATCTTCGGCACCGAGTCGAGCGCGGCGACGGCTGCGCGGCGGTCGCCCGCCGCCAGATGCACGCGGGCGAGGCCGAAGGCGGCGTTGATGTAGCTCGGGTCGGTGCGCCACACCGTCTCGTACAGGCGGACGGCGTCGTGCGGCGCCGACCGCTCGCGGCAGTAGGCGAGGGCCAGCTTGGGGGCGGCCTCGCCGGGCAGCAGCCCGTACAGCCGGTCGAACAGCGGCGCGGCCTCGTCCACCCGGCCCCGCGCGAGCAGCCCGACCGCGCGGTACCAGCCCACCCGCCAGTCGGAGGGGCGCTCCGCGGCGAGCGCGTCGAGCAGCTCGTCGGCCTCGTCGGCCGCGCCGAGCTCGATCCTGGCGCGGGCGAGCGCCAGCCTGACCTCGGGCGTGCTCTCGGGAGCGTTCGCCGCCGCCTCGGCGGCCTGCGCGGGCTCCAGCGCGCCGAGCCCGGACACGAACGCGGCCGCGGGGTCGGCGCCGTCCACGAGCGGAACTGGCAGCGCCGCCGCGGCGACCGGTGGCGGGACGGGCGGCAGCGCCGCCTCCTCCCGCGCCTCGCCCGCCATCCGCGTCGTGAACCGCTCCGGGCCGAACAGCCCGGACGGGGCGGGGCGCGGGACGCCGTCCTCGGCCGCCAGCACCTCGCGCAGGACGCCGGTGAGCTGCTCGGCCATCTCCGCCGCGTCCTGGAAGCGCGCGGTCGGCTCCCGGTGCGTCGCGCGGCGCAGCAGCCGGTCGTAGGACTCGAACCGCTGGAGGACGGGTATCTCCTCGCGCGGCGGCAGCGAGTCGGCGAACCCCCGGGTGTAGCCCTTGAACGGGAAGCTCAGCACGGCGAGCGCCCGGCCGACCGTGTAGAGGTCGGAGGACACCGAGGGGCCCGCGTCGGCGATCTCGGGGGCCTGGTAGCCGACCGTGCCGTAGATCGCGCCGTCCGGGTCGTCCAGCCGCCGTACCCCGCCGAGGTCGATCAGCCTGAGCTGCTCCTCGGACTGGATCACGTTGTCCGGCTTGAAGTCGCAGTAGACGAGCCCCTGGGCGTGCAGGTACTCGAACGCCCGCAGCACCTCCAGCCCGTAGGCGATGGCCTGCGCGAGCGGCAGGTGCTTCTGGCCGGCCGGCAGCGGCTGACGCAGCAGGATGTCCTTGAGCGACTCCCCGCCCACGTACTCCATGACGATGTAGCCGTCGCCGCCGTGCTGGACGAAGTTGTAGATCTTGACGATGTTGGGGTGCTCGACCTCCGCGAGGAACGCGCGCTCGGCCGCCGCCGCGGCCATCGCGTCGGCGTCGCCGCTGTCGAGCAGGCCCTTCAGGACCACCCAGCGGTCGCTGACGTTCTTGTCCTGGGCCAGGTAGATCCAGCCGAGCCCGCCGTGGGCGAGGCAGCCGAGCACGCTGTACTGGCCGCCGACGAGGTCGCCCGGGACGAGCTTGGGGGTGAAGGAGAAGCGGGCGCCGCACTTGGGGCAGAAGCCCTCCGTGCGGCCCGGGCGGTCGCCGCGCCCGCGGCCGACGGGCTCGCCGCAGCCGCTGCAGTACCGCTTGGCCTCCGCGACCTGCGGGTCGCTCATCACCGCGCTGGAGGGGTCCCGGTAGGGGACGCGCGGCACCTCGACGAGCCCGGCGCCGAGCATGCCGCGGCGGCCGGAGGAGCGGGCCGATCCGGTGCGGGTGCTGCCCGTCCGGGTGCTGCCGGTCGCCGTGCTGCCCGACGCTCCCGTGGCCGCCGACGCGCCCGAGCCGCCGGACGCGCTCGCGGCGGCCTGGACGCGGGCGGTGTACGCGGGCGGTGAGCCGCACACGTCGCAGTAGCCGTCCATGATCGTGCCGGCGCAGCCGGCCTGGTGGCACTGGTCGGGCCGCTCGGCGGGCGGGCGCGGGGCCGGGACGCTCGGCGCGGCGGCCGGAGCCGGCGCGGGCGCGGGCGCCGCCGGTGGGTTGCCGCAGACGTCGCAGTAGCCGTCCGCGATCGTCCCGCCGCAGCCTGGCTGCGCGCACTGGCTCATCGGTCCGCTCCCTTCGCTCGCGAGGTGACGGCCCGCTGGTACGCGTTCAGGGCCACGGTGGCCTTCCGCAGATCGCAGGGAGAGGTCCACAGCAGCTCGCGTGCCTGCTCGTAGGACCGGGCCAGTTCGGCGTCCTCGGCGTGGCCGAGCCGCGCGGCCTTCGCCCGGTAGGCCTGCAGGCGGCCGCGCAGCTCCTCGCGCCGGTCCAGCAGGCCCCGGATCAGGCCGGTGGTCTCGCGTGCCCGCGCCAGCGCCGCGTCCGCGGCGCGTTCCAGGTCGGCGACCCGCCGCGCGGTCTCGCGCCAGC
>NZ_JBEUPA010000110.1:0-30370 GCF_040492065.1 Actinomadura sp. NPDC000929
GGCGCGCGCGCTGGCGGCCGCCGCGGGCTGACCCGCCCGCGCGGCGGGAGCACGCGGCCGGGCGCCGTCGCCCCGGCGTCCGGCCGCGTGCGTTCCGGCGCCCCGGGTTCCCCGTGCCGCATGATCACTGCTGGGCGGGGTACACCGGGGTGCCTGAGGCGTACCGAGGTGCCCGGGGCCCCACTGGCGACGCGACGGGCGGCCGCCGTAGGGTCGGGGCGAGGACTCCGGACGATAAGGACACTGATCATGGAGCTCGACCACGATTTCACCGTCCCTGTGCCGGTGGATCAGGCCTGGTCGGTGCTGCTCGACGTGGAGCGCGTCGCGGCCTGCATGCCGGGCGCGACGCTCGACTCGATCGACGGCGAGGAGTACTCGGGCCGGATGAAGGTGAAGGTCGGCGCGATGACCATCACCTACCGCGGCACCGCGCGGATCGTCTCGGCGGACGAGTCGTCCCGCGTCGTCACGATGGAGGCGTCCGCCAAGGAGGCCCGCGGCTCGGGGACGGCGGCGGCGACCGTGCAGGCGCGGCTGCACGGGGAGGACGGCGCCACCCGCGTGAGCGTCCACACCAAGCTGAACGTGACGGGCCGCCCGGCGCAGTTCGGCCGCAACATCCTGTCCGAGGTCGGCTCCAAGATCATCGCCCGGTTCGCGAAGCAGCTGGCCGCCGAGCTGGAGGCCCCCGGGGAGGCCGCCGCCGAGGCCACCGCCGACACGCCGGCCACCGCTGCCGTGGCGCCCACGGACGCGCCCTCCGCCACCCCGGAGAGCCCTGAGAAGGCCGCCGAACCGGAGCTGGAGGCGGAGACGGGCGTGGCCCCCGCGACGCCGGAGCAGCCCGCCGCCGAGCCCGCGCCCGTCCGGGCGGAGCCCAAGGAGCCTCTGCCGCCGCCCACCGCGGCCGGAGGAGACGAGGGCGGGCGCGTGCGGCGCCTGGAGGACAGGCGGCAGGCGGAGGAGGACGACGCGATCGACCTGCTGGAGTTCGCGGGCCCGTCGATCGCCAAGCGGGCCGTTCCCGCGGTCGGCGCCCTGGTCGTCGTGCTCCTGATCGTCCGCTTCCTCGTGCGGCGCCGCCGGAAGCGCTGATCGCGGGAGGCGCTCGCCGGCGCGCACGTCCGGGGCGGGGTCAAACCGGCGTCAACGATCCGTGCGCGGGCGGCGGCGTCGATGGAACGCGCCGCCGCCGGTGCGGTCGGCTTGTCCGGTGGACACCACCGAGCTCCAGCGGATCGCGCGGATCGAGAACGACAACTGGTGGTACCGCGAGCGCCGCGAGATCCTGTCCGCGGAACTGCTGCGGTTCAGCGTGCCCGGGACGGCCGTCGACATCGGCGCCGCGTCCGGGGCGGCCTGCCGCGTCCTGGCCGACCACGGCTGGAGCGCCACCGCGATCGATCTGAGCCCGGACGCCGTCGCGCTGGCCCGCGCCTACGGCGTCGAGGCCTACGAGGGCGACGCGCGTTACCTGCCGCTGCCGCCATGCGGGTTCGACCTGGCGCTGGCTCTCGACGTGCTCGAACATGTCGAGGACGACGGGCGAGCGGCCGCGGAGGTCGTGCGGGTGCTGCGGCCGGGTGGGACGGCATTGGTGTCCGTGCCCTGCGACATGGCTCTGTGGTCGGCGCAGGACGTGGCTCTCGGACGTGTCCGCCGCTACTCTCGCCGCACTCTGGCCGAACTGCTGGAGGGCGCCGGGCTCGTGCTGGAACGCGTGTGGAGCAGGGGCGTTCTGCACCGCCCGCTCCTGCGTCTGCTGAGGAACCGGACGGTGCGGCGCGAGGACCTGGCTCCGCTGCATCCGCTGGCCAACGAGGCGCTGCGCCTGTCCGCCTCGCTGGAGCGGCGCCTGCCGGTCGCCTCGTGGCCCGGCGTCTGGCTGTTCGCACGGGCCCGCCGTCCGGGCTGAACGGCGGGCCCCTCCCTGCCGTCAGGCCTTGCCGAAGACGCGGTCCACCACCCTGGACGCGGCCTGGCCGTCGTCGTGCGGGCAGTACTTCACGAAGAAGCGGTCGTAGGCGTCGGCGTAGCGCTGCTCGCTCGCGGACGCCGCCCTGACCGCCTCGGCGACCTCCGCCGACGTCCGTACGACCGGGCCGGGCGCTTCGGCCTCCAGGTCGAAGTAGAAGCCGCGCACGTGGTCGCGGTACCAGTCCAGGTCGTAGGTGTAGAGGACGATGGGGCGGCCCAGGATGGCGTAGTCGAACATGGCGGACGAGTAGTCCGTGACGAGCACGTCAGCGGCCATGTACAGCTCGGCGATGTCGGGATACTGGGATACATCGATGACGAAGGGGCCAGCGTCGCCGCCGGCGAGCCGGCCCGCAGCGATCCGGTCCCGGTCGGTGATGAAGTGGTGCGTCCGCAGGAGGAGGACGTGGTCGTCGCCCAGGGCCTGGCGCATGGTCTCAACGTCCAGCTCCAGCGAGAAACCCTGCTTGCCTTCTGCGTGATGCCGGTCGTCCCGCCATGTCGGCGCGTAGAGGACGACTTTCTTGCCCTGCGGGATCCCCAGGCGCTTCCGGACGCGGGTTCCGATGCGTTCCCACTCGGGCGTGCTGAGGATGTCGTTGCGCGGGAACCCCGTCTCCAGGACCTCGCCCTCGTACCGGAAGGCCCGCCGCATGACCTGGGTGGCGTACGGGCTGGAGGACAGCAGGAGATCCCATCGCGGCACCTCCTCCTCCATCCAGTCCAGCCGCTCGGTGCGCTGGTACGGCATGTCCTGGAGGTCGTAGGCGAGGCGCTTCAACGGGGTGCCGTGCCACGTCTGGAGGTAGACCTGACCTGTCCGCTTGAAGAACCAGGGCGGCATCGCGTGGTTGGCGACGACGTACCGGGCATGCGCGAGGACGCGGTAGTGCTCGCGGCTCCCCGCCAGGACGGTCGTGGCCTTTCCGTCCACCGCGAACTGGCCGTCCTGGGAGACCCACACGCATTCCAGGTCGGCGTCACGGCGGATGAGCTCCTCATAGACGGCCCTCGGGCTGCAGCTGTACTGGGAGCCGTTGTAGCTGCTGAACAGCACCATGTCGGCCAGAGGGTTCCGCAGGTAGACGGTGTAGTCCCTCTGCTGAAGAAGGGTTTGCGCGTGTCCGCCGCGCTCGTCGTCCTCCAGGGAGACGCGGCTGTGCAGTATCAGCGCGTCGATCTGGTGGACGCCGAGCTCGAATTCGTGCGTGCCCGCGCGATGACGGTCGGGCAGGTCGGGGATGGCCTCGCGTTCGACGACGACGGCCACCTCTCCCGATCGCGTGGGCGCCACCAGGTCCCAGGTACCGCTGCTCAGCGGCAGGTCCGTCCCGAACACCGACACCGTCGCGGGGAGGAACGCGGCGGTGAACCGGTCTCCCTCCCAGGTGACGGGGACGCGGTGCTCGTCGCCGGACCGGCGCCGCCGGAGGACGAAGCGGTCGGGGCGGTGTTCCGGGTCGGCGAAGTCGCCTCTCAGCGTGAGCAGTCCGTTGGCGTCCCATGCGGCGCCCGTGACGACCGGGCGGAAGCTGCGCTCGACTCCGCGCAGGTTGCCGAACGCGGTGCGGCTGACGGCGAACTCCCGGCCGCGCCCCACGCTCTCGGGCAGGGCGAAGCGGGCGGGCTTGACGTTGCTCGCGACGGTGAGCCGCAGCGGGCCGCCTTCGCCCGTCAACCGGATGTCCCAGTCGATGACGTCGCGCAGGTGCGTGCCGTACGGGACGGTGTTCGGCGTGCTGTTCGGCGTGCTGTTCGGCACGGACGCCAGGTACTTCAGGGGCAGCCTCGCCGTGAAGTCGAACCCGGTGCCCTCCGCCATCCGCAGGACGGCCGCCTGCCGCAGCGTCACCTCCCCGCGGACCTCGTCTCCCCCGTGCCGCCGGACCGCGACCATCGCGGCTCCGGCACCGAGCGCGCGCCGCGTCCAGCCGGACAGCACCAGCGCGTCGCCGTCGAGGCCGAGCCTGGTGAGGACGGCCTTGGCCCGCTTGACGTGAACGACGAACACGTCGTCGTCGCCCGCCGCCGGTTGGACGGCCACATGCTCGTCCACCTGCCGAGGCGACGTCCACCTGACGGCGGGAGCCATCGCGGTCAGCCGCTGCACCGCCCTGCGCCCGGCCGTCGTCACCTCGGCGAACAGCTCGTAGGTGGCCGTCCGCCACTCGTCGTTGTCCAGCAGGTACTCGGGCTCCACCCGTACCGTGAAGCCCGACCAGTCGAGGGAGACGTTCGCCTGCCCTGAGCGCGCCGTGACCTCCGGGACGTAGCGGCGCTCCACCGGCAGCCGGATCTCCTTGCCGGTCCGCACGTCGCGCATCCACACGCGGATCCGGGAATCGGTCACCGACGCCACGGCGAACCGGTCGAAGCAGGCGTGCCCCTCGACGATGAGGGTGTCGACGTCCCACTCGACACGGTCGACGTCCGCCCACAGCGCCAGCTCGTCGGTGACGTCGTACACGTCCTCCGGGACGCCCCGCTCAGCGTCGTCGAAGAAGGGGTAGCGGGCGTACCAGCGCTGCCGGAGACGGCCGCGCGACACCAGCGGGACGCCCCGCAGGCCGCCCTCCTCGAAGCGCAGCACCTCCAGCAGTTCGGGCAGCATGCGCTCGCCGAGCAGGTACGTCTCCAGCCGCCTGATCGCCTCAAGCCCGGCCGTGGCGCGGCGCCCGGCGCCGGCGACGACCTCCGCGCCCAGTTCGACCAGGTGTTCGCGCTCCTCCCAGGTGGCCGCGGGCAGGGCGAGCATCAGTTCGCGCACGTCCAGGTCGAGCGCGTACATGTCGTGGACGGTCAGAAGGTCCGGCGCTTGCGTACGGACGAATTCCCGCGTCTTCGCGAGGGTCGCCATGCGCGCGGTGATGTCGGCTGGGTCGGGGCGCGTGCGCAAGCCCGTTCCGGGACGGTCCCGCCAGAAATAGACGGTCGCGTCCAGCACGTCCACGGCGGAGGCCAGCACGTGGCTCTGCACGGCGATGAGGAGGTCACCGCTGGTTCCGAACTCGAAGCCGTACGCGTCCCAGAACGAGCGCCGGTAGACCTTGTTCCACACAGTCCTGTCTTGCAGGAGGGCGGGATGGCGGGTCACGTGCGTGGACAACACGGTCTCCGCGTAGGGGTCGCTGTGGAGCGGCGACTGCCACGCCTGTTCCTCGTCCAGGCACATGACGTTTCCGCCCGCGAGGTCCGAACCGGTGTTGTCCAGGGTCCCGACCAGCAGTTCGTAGGCGTAGGGCGGCACTGTGTCCTCACCGTCGGCGAAGGTGAGGTAGCGGCCTTTCGCCTGCTCGACGCCCGCGTCGGCCGCCGCCGTGCCGGGGGCGGGCTGCAGCAGGGCGAAACGGTCGTCGCGGCCCGCGAACTCCTTGGCGACGGCAGCGTCGTCGGCCGCGGCGTCCTTCGCGGCACTGCCGTAGTCCGGACCGTCCTCCACCATGAGCACCTGGATGTCGCGCAGCGTCTGCCCCGCGATCGACTCCAGGCACTCCGCCAGGCGGCCGCCGGTGCTGCGGATGGGGACGACGATGCTGATCTGCGGGGACACGAGCGGCTCCGTACTGGGCTTTCGGGGATTCGTGGGCTTGCGGGGCTTCAGCGGAGGACCCGGTCGAGCACGCGGGCGCCCGCGTGGCCGTCGTCGTGCGGGCAGTACCGGGCGGCGAAGGCGGCGCGCGCGTCCCGGAACCCGGTCTCCAGCGCGGCGGGCTCGCGGAGGGCCTCGACGACGTCCTGCGTGGTGGCGAGCAGCGGCCCCGGCGCCTCCGCGTCGAAGTCGAAGTAAAAGCCGCGCACGTGGTCGCGGTAGCGCTCCAGGTCGTAGGTGAAGAACACCATCGGGCGGCCGGTGACGGCGAAGTCGAACATCGACGACGAGTAGTCGGTCACGAGCACGTCGCTGATGAGGAACAGCTCCGAGATGTCGGGGTAGACCGAGACGTCCATGACGCAGTCGCCCGGCCGCAGCCTCGGGCGGTCGGTGACGAGGTAGTGCGTCCGCAGCAGCAGGACGTGGTCGCGGCCCAGCGCGGCCCGGAACCTGTCGATCTCGAATTCGAGGCGGAACGCGCGCTTGCCGATCGCGTGGTGGAAATCGTCCCGCCAGGTCGGTGCGTACAGGACGACCCGCTTGCCCTCCGGGATGCCGAGCCGTCGCCGCACCGCCGCGGCGATCTCGTCGCGGTGCGGGCTGCTCAGCACGTCGTTGCGGGGGTAGCCGCTTTCGAGGACGTCCCCGGTGTAGCCGAACGCGCGCCGGAACAGCGGCACGGAGAACGCGTTCTGGGCGAGCAGGAGGTCCCACTGAGGGACGTCGTGCTCCATCCAGTCCACGCCCTCGGTGCGCTTGAAGGGCATCTGCTTGACGTCGTACCCGAGCTTCTTCAGGGGCGTCCCGTGCCAGCACTGCACGTAGGTCTGGTCCTCGCGTTTGGTGAACCATTCCTGCTGCGACCAGTTGCCGAAGATGTAGCGCGCGCGGGCGAGCGCCTCGTAGTGCTCCCGCGTCCCGGCCAGGACGGTGCGGGCGCCGGAAGGCTTGCCGAACTGCCCGTTCTCGGTGACCCACACGCATTCCAGGTCGGTCTCGCGGCGCCGCAGCGCGTCATAGATGCCGCGCGGGTTGCACGAGTACTGGCGCCCCTTGTACGCGTCGAACACGGCGAGTTCACGGACGGGCAGGTTCAGGTGGCGCCGGTAGTGCCCGGACCGGATGCGGCTCTGCGCGTAGGCTCCGCGCTCGTCGTCGTCCAAGGCCGTCTCGACGCGCAACTGCAACTGGTCGGTCTTCTGGGCCCGGACGGTGATCCGGTGCAGGCCCGCTTCGAACGGCTCCGGCAGGTCGCGGAGGCTGTGGCGGCGGACGACCACCGGCCGCTCCTCCCCGCCGACGGTGGCGAGGGCGTCCCAGCGGCCGGAGACCAGCGGGCGCGACAGTCCGAGCACCGGCATGCGCGCGGGCGAGAACACCGCGGTGAACCGGTCGTCCTCCCAGTGCAGCCTGACGGCGTGCTCCTCGCTCGACCGCCGCCGCCGCAGGACCAGCGAGTCGGGCCGCCCGATCCGCTCCGAGCACGTGCCCGCCAGGCGCAGGGCGCCCTCGGGCGACCACGACACCTCCTCGACGGCGAGGACGCGCCCGCGGGAGACGATCCGCAGCGTGCCGCGCCGCGTCCTGGCGATCTCCAGTTCCCCGCCGGGGACGGAGAAGGCGGCGCCCGCGGCGTCCTCGTCCAGGTACGGGCGGATCCCCTCCGACAGCGCGATCTCCCAGTCGCCCTGCCGCCGGGCCAGCCCGGCGACCGGCAGCCGCGCCCGGAACCCGTCGGCGCCGACCGGCTCGACCGGGCCGAGCACCGTGGCCCGCCCCGTCCTCGGGGTGGCGGTGACGCGCGGCTCGTCCCCGAGCGGGACGCGGCTCCAGCCGTCCAGCCACAGCTCGCCGCCCTCCAGGTGGCAGCCGACGACCGCCGCCGGCGTGCGGCGCACCTGGATCACGAAGCGGTTCCGGCCCGCGACGCCCTGGACGAGCACGCCCGGCGCGCACTCCCTGTCCCGCGGCCACTGCCGCCCGGTGAGCCGCGGGCCGGTGAACGTCGACCGGCGCCGCAGCCCCCGGTTGACGATCTCGACGCACGGCACCCAGTCGACGTCCCGCCAGCGCCCGAACATCCGCAGCGCGGACGGGTCGATCTCCGCGACGAAGCCGGACCAGTCGTAGGAGACGTTCGACTGCCGCGACCCGGCGGTCACGTCCGGCCTGCGGACCCTCCGGACCGGGACGCGCACGAGGCCCCGCTTGTTGGCCGCCACCAGCCAGAGCCGGATCCGGGACCCGTCCTCGCTGGAGGCGTCCAGATGCCGGACGTAGGCGTGGCCCTCCAGGCGCAGCAGCCCGTCCGCCCAGGTGGCCCGGTCGATCGCCGCGACCGGCCTGAGCTCGTCGGTCACGTCGTACACGTGCGCGGGGACGCCCCGGTCCTCGTCTTCGAAGAACGGGTACTCGGCGTACCAGCGGTGCCGCAGGCCGCGCCGCACGCGCGGCGCGTCCGCCGCCTTGCGCAGCTGGACGAAGCGCAGCACCTCCAGGAGCTCCGGCAGCATCCGCCGGCACAGCAGGTGCAGTTGCAGGCGCGTCATCGCGGGCTGCCGCCTGAGGACGCGCGCGTTCACCTGCCGGGCCAGGGCCGCCCCCATGGCCACGAGTTCACCGCGGTTCTCGTCCTGCGTCCTCGGGAGGGCCTCGAACAGGACGCGAAGCTCGATGGGGATCAGCACGTGCTCGTCGTAGGCGTTCAGGAGCTGCGGGGCGTAGTCGGCCAGACCGTCCCGGACGACCCGGGCGGAGCGCATGCGCTGGCTGAAGTTGTCCCAGTCGTAGCGGTCCTCTGTGATGGACCCTGGACGCCTGCGCCAGAAGTAGACCGTCTCGCTGAGGACGTCCACGGAACGGGCCAGGGCGTGCGCGCGCGCCGTGACAGGCGGGTCCTCGTAGTAGCCCGGGGGGAACTCCAGACCGGTCCGGTTCCAGAACGCCCGCCGGTACACCTTGTTCCACGGCGTCCGGTCGCGCATGAGCATCGGCATGGACGACACATGCGTCTTCGAACGGGACTGCGTGAACAGGCCGTCGTGCAGGTGCGACTGCCAGGTCCGGTCGTCGTCCATCCGCTGGACGTTGCCGGACGCCAGGTCCGACCCGGTCCGCTCAAGGGACGCGACCAGCCGCGCGTACGCCTCGCGCTCCACGACGTCGTCGGCGTCGGCGAACGCCAGGTACTCGCCCCTCGCCTGCCGCACCCCCGCGTTGCGGGCGGGCCCCGGCCCCTCGTTCTCCCGGGTGAGGAGCCGGAACCGCGGGTCGCGGCCGCACATGTCCTTGGCGATCACGGCGCCGTTGTCGGTGGACCCGTCGTCCACCATGATCACTTCAAGGTCGCCCAGCGTCTGGCCCGCCAGCGATTCCAGGCACTCCTGGAGGTACTCCTCGGTGTTGTGGAACGGCACGACCACGCTGAGCTTCGGGGACATGGGGCCTCCTCCTCGCCCCCGAGCATGGTGACGTCACGCCGCCGCACGAACGCGCATCGCGATTGCGAGGCCGTCCCCTGACGCAGACTTGACCTCGCCTGGCCGCGGCTTGACCTGGGCGTTAACCCGAAGGATCAGAGCCGGGGATCAGGCGGGGCGGATGCCGGGGGCCGCGCCCGGCCCCGCCGTGCCCGACTCCGCCGTGCCCGACTCCGCCGCGGCCGACTCGGAGAGGGCGGCGCGGACGCTCGCGGCGAGCGCCTCGAACTCGTCCGCGCGCGGCGACGTCGACCGGAAGCCCAGGCCGACGCGGCGGAACGGCGCCGGGGCCGCGAACCGGTGCAGGCCGAGGTTCGGCGCCCGGCGGGTCTCCACGGGCAGCGCCGTCTCGGGGACGAGCGTCACCCCGAGGCCGCCCGACACGAGCTGGACCAGCGTCGCCAGGCTCGTGGCGTACGTCGCCGCGGCGGCGCGCGCCCCCACCTCCCGGCAGACGTCCAGCGCCTGGTCGCGCAGGCAGTGGCCCTCGTTCAGCAGGAGGACGTCGAGGTCGTTGAGCGCCTCCCGCGCGACCCCGGTCGCTCCCAGCTCGAAGCCGGCGGGCGCGACGAGCACGAAGTCCTCGTCGTACAGCGGCAGCTCCGTCACGCCCGACGCGGGCACGGGAAGCGCCAGCAGCACCACGTCCAGGCGTCCGGCGAGCAGTTCCGCGACGATGTGGCCGGTCTGCTCCTCGTGGACGGACAGTTCCAGGTCGGGGAACTCCTTGGCGAGCCGGGGAAGGACGACCGGCAGCAGGTACGGCGCGACGGTCGGGATGACGCCCACCCTGAGCGGCCCGACGAGCATCCCCCGGACGGCCTGGACCTCCTCGACCAGCCGGTCGAGTTCCGCCAGGACGGTCTCGGCCCGCCGCGCGACCCGCTCCCCCGCGGGAGTCAGCAGGACCTTGCGCGTCGTCCGCTCGACGAGCTGCGTCCCGAGGCCCTCCTCCAGCGCCGCCACGGCCCCGGACAGGGCGGGCTGGCTCATGCGGAGAGCGGCGGCGGCGTCCCGGAAATGCAGGTACTCCGCCAATGCCAGGAACGCCCGCAACTGGGCCACCGTCGGTCTGCTGATCCCCATCCTGCCGCAGACATTACCCAAGGCCGATCACGCACCGTGACTTGTCCCAGGTGGAGGCGGGGTGGTGTTCACCACAGCGGGCAGGCGCTCAGCGGACGGGCAGGCGGTCGGGATGGGGAATGGGCGCGTCGGGGTCGGCGACGCGCGGGGTGAAGGTGCCGTGGAAGCCGAACGGGATGTGATGCGGCAGGTGGAGGTCCGCGACGGAGGTGAGGTCCCTGGCGTCCAGGACGGTGAGCCGCGAGCGGTGCTCCGCCGCGAGATACACGACCGCCAGGAGCCACCCGTCGTCCTCGGCGGAGTCCGGCGCGCGGGGCACGAAGACGGGCTCGCCCACGTAGGTGTGCGGGCCGGCCTCGTGCGCCTGCGTGCGGCCGGTGTCGTTGTCGACCTTCAGGACGGTGTCGTACTCACCGCTCGGGCCCGTCCGTCCCGTCATGTAGGTGTAGCGGTGCCTGCGCGTGGAGCGGCGCCAGTCGTACTGGGGGAACTCGCCGGGCAGGTCGGAGAGCGGCGTCTCGATCACCCGTCCCGCCGGGGTGATCCGGCAGCGCGTCAGCCTGCTGGACGGCAGGTCGGTGAAGCGGGCGCGGAAGTCGGACAGGTCACGCCTGATCGCCTCGAAGTCGTCGAAGAGCACCAGGTCGACGACGGTGTCGGCGCCGTCCTCGAAGGCGTTCGCCACGTGGACGTGCACGAGCGCCTCGTGCTCCACGACCCGCGCCGGACCGCCGTCGCGCGGCACCAGCACGAACCGCGTCCCCTTCTCGGGACGGTGCCGGATCGCGTCGAACACCGACGCGCCGCCGCCGAACATCGTGCGCAGGTCGACCATGTACGGGTCCAGGACGAACACCATGTGGTCGGTCGTCAGCGCCACATCGTGGTTCCACGGCATGTTCGCCATCCGGACCCGGGCGAGCCGCCGCAGCCGGCCGCGCCGGTCGACCTTCCAGCAGTTCAGGGACGGCAGCGGACTGAAGTCCTGTCCGAAGTTGAACATCTCGCCCGTCACCGGATCCCACTTCGGGTGGGCGGAGAACGCCTTGAGCGCGCCGCGCAGCCGCCCGTCGAAGTCGTGGACGCCGAGCGTCTCCAGCGTGTCGGGGTCGAGCCGGTGCGGCGGACCGCCCTCCCACAGGGCCAGCAGCCGGTCGGCGTGCAGGGCGATCCCGGTGTTGGCGGGGTTCGCCGGCCCCTTCCCCTTCACGAAGTTGGCCCAGAAGCCGCCGGGAAGCGGGGTTCCGACCCCCGGCCGGACGGGCCCGTCGGCGACCATGCCCTGCCTGAACTGCGGCGTCCGGACGTACCGGTTGCGGAACCGCACGGACCGCCCGTCGAAGGCGAACTGCGAGACCATCCCGTCGCCGTCGAAGAGGTGGTGCATCAGCGTCCGCCCGACCTCCCACTTGCCGGGGCCGATCCGGTACAGCGTCCCGGTCAGGCCGGGCGGGAGCTTCCCGTCGATCTGGTCGATGACGTAGTCGTGCTCGCGCAGGAGCGGCGCGAAGACGCGCGCCATGTCCGGCTCGCCGGGCCGGGGCGCTGCGGTGTCCGTCGTCAGGGGGTCTGTGTCGCTGGAGCGGGGCACGGGGGCCTCCCCATCTGGCTACGCATGTTGCCAGAAAAGTAGGTTCTGGCAACGGCTGTGTCAAGATTGCGGGGTGAGTCCTCGCCCGTACGGCGGCGTGACCGCCGACCGCCGCCGCGCCGACCGCCGCGCCGCCCTCCTGGACGCGGCCCTCGACCTGCTGGCGGCGGAGGGCGTCCGGGGGACGTCCCTGCGCGCGGTCTGCGCGCGCGCCGGCCTCAACCCGCGCTACTTCTACGAGAGCTTCACCGACCTCGACGCCCTGCTCACCGAGGTCCACGACCGGATCGTCGCGGAGATCGCCGAGGCCGCCGCCCGGGGAGTGGCCGCCGCCGGACCGGACGCCGACCTGCGCACGACCGTCCGCTCCGCCGCCCTGGCCGCGCTGGACACGGGCCGCACCGACCCCCGCAAGATCCGCGTGGTGCTGGTCGAGGCGGCGGCCAGCCCCGTCCTGCGGGCGCGCCAGCACGCCGCCCGCCGCGACTACGCCCGCCTGGTCATCGAGTACGCCCGCACGTTCTACGACATCCCGCCGGACGCCGACGCGCGCATGCGCTTCACCGCCACGATGCTGGTCGCCGGGTGGAACGAGAACCTCGTCGCCTGGCTGGACGGCGAGATCCCGACCTCCCTGTCCGGCCTGGCCGACATGTTCGCCGACGCCGCCGAAGCCCTCGCCGTCCACGCCGCCGCCCGGCCCCGCTGAGCCGGCCCCTCGCGCCGTCGAGGGCCGCCCTCAGGCGAGGGTCAGCCAGAGTGGTCGGTGATGCGGTCGAGCCATTCCCGCATCAGGCCCCGCTCCGGTTCGGTCAGGGCGACGGCCTGGGGAAGGGCGGCGCGCAAGGCGATGGCGGCGCCGACCGGGCCGGGCGCCGCCGGCACGGGAGCGTCCGTCGTGATCGCCGTGATGACCGCCTCGCGCGCCATGACGGACAGCCCCGGGTCGCGGTCGCCCTCGGGCATCGCGATCAGTGCGAGGGTCGTGCCGGAGCCGGCCGCGTGGACGAGCCGGACGGCACGCTCCTCACCGGCGCGCAGCCGCCCGGCCTCGGCGATCCGCCGGATGCGGGCGGAGAGGATCTCGAACCCGGCGACCGCCGCCGGCGCCGGCGCCCTCCCGGGGCGGGGCTCGCACATGAGCATGTAGAGGGCCGGATTGGCCAGGCCGAACTCGACGTGCTCGTCCCATCCGGCGCGCAGGTCGTCCACCGGGTCGGCGTCGGGTCGCGGGCCGGCCTTGGCGGCCAGGTAGGCCGCGAAGCCCTCGGCGGCGACCGCGTCGAGCAGGCCGCCCTTGTCCCCGAAGAGCCGGTAGATGGTCGGCGCCTGGACCCCGGCCGCGACCCCCACCGCGCGCGTGGAGACGGCCTCGCGCCCGCCCTCGGCCAGGAGCTCGGCGGTGGCGGCGAGGATGCGCTCCCGCGGTCCGTCACCGGAATGCCCTTCCTGCATGCTAACGACGATAACAGACTTGGGTTAGCACTGTTCAAGTATCGGTGTTACCGTGATTTCGTTAGCACTGATTCGGCGAAGGGGCGGAAGCAATGATCATCATCACCGGGGCCACCGGGCGACTCGGCCGGATGACCGTCGAGCGCCTGCTCGGACGCGTCCCCGCCGAGGAGATCGGGGTCAGCGTCCGGAATCCGGAGAAGGCGGGAGACCTCCGTGAACGCGGCGTCCGCGTCCGCCGGGGCGACTTCGCCGATCCCGAGAGCCTCGCCCGCGCGTTCGAGGGCGCGTCGCAGATCCTGATCGTGTCCGCCGACACCACCGGCGAGGCGGCGCTGCGCCTGCACCGCACCGCGATCGACGCGGCCGTCAAGGCGGGCGCCGGCCGGATCGTCTACACCGGCCACATGGGCACGAGCCCGTCCTCCCTCTTCCCGCCCATGCGGGACCACGCCGCCACCGAGGACGCGCTGCGAGCCTCGGGCGTCCCTTTCACATCGCTGCGCAACGGCTTCTACGCGTCCACGACGGCGGCGCTCCTCGACACCGCCTTGCGGACCGGCGAGCTGGCGGCGCCGGAGGACGGGCCGGTCTCCTGGACCTCCCACGACGATCTCGCCGAAGCCGCCGCGGCCGCGCTGGCCGAGGAGGTCTTCGACGGCGTCACCCCGGCCCTGACGGGCGGCGAGGCGGTCGGCATGGCCGGGGTCGCGGCCCTCGCCTCCGAGATCACCGGACGTCCGATCAGGCACGTGGTCGTGCCGGACGCCGAGTACCGGTCCGGCCTGATCGCGCACGGCGTCCCCGAGCACGGGGCGGACATCCTCACGGCCATGTTCGCCGCGGCTCGCCGAAGCGAGTTCTCGCAGGTCGATCCCGCCCTCGGCCGGCTGCTGAACCGCCCTCCGACCCCGCTCCGGGACGTCCTCAAGGCGGCCCTCACCCCTGGAACCGCGCCGGCCAGATCATGACGGACGGCAGTGGGTCCTGGGGATGGCCGGCGGCGCGGCAACGGCACCCGTCACCAATGTCGCCTGTTGTCCGGGGAGAGCCGAGCGCCCTACACTTGCGCGCTACGCAGAGTTAGACCCGATATGGGCGCATCTGTGTGATCTATGTCTACCGGACGGGCGGCCGGCGGACCGACCGCTCTCTTTTCGCCGGTCAGCACACCGTCCGCCACATTGATAGGCCGCGCCTATCGCGCTTGTGGGATCCATCGATTTCTCTTTTTGATCGAGTCGGGGCACTGTGAGTGACATCGGCCGCCGAGGCGAAGAGCCCGCGGCCCTCCTGCGCCTCCCCATGCGGAGGCGACCCCATTCTCATGATGAAGGAGCATGCGTGCTTACTGTCGGTGACAAGTTCCCCGAGTACGAGCTCACCGCCTGCGTCTCGCTGGACGCCGAGAACGCGTTCGAGACGATCAACCACAAGTCCTACGAGGGCAAGTGGCGCGTGGTGTTCTTCTGGCCCAAGGACTTCACGTTCGTCTGTCCGACGGAGATCGCGGAGTTCGGCCGCCTCAACGAGGACTTCGCCGACCGCGACGCGCAGGTGCTCGGCGCGTCCGTCGACAACGAGTTCGTCCACTACGCGTGGCGCAAGGACCACCCGGACCTGCGGGAGATCCCGTTCCCGATGCTGTCCGACCTCAAGCGCGAGCTCTCGGAGTCGCTCGGCATCCTCACCGAGGACGGCGTCGCCCAGCGCGCGACGTTCATCGTCGACCCGAACAACGAGATCCAGTTCGCCATGGTGACCGCCGGTTCCGTCGGCCGGAACGTCAAGGAGGTCCTGCGGGTCCTGGACGCCCTGCAGAGCGACGAGCTGTGCCCCTGCAACTGGAACAAGGGCGAGGACACGCTCGACGCGACCAAGCTGCTCGCCGGGGCCTGAGCCCCTCGCCGGGCCCGGCCCGGCGGAGTCCGACCACGGACCGACGGCGGCCGGCCGCGCGACCCGCGGCCGGCCGTCCGCACGAAAGGACGCATGATCATGAGCGTTGACGCGCTGAAGGGCGCCCTCCCGGGCTACGCCAAGGACACCAAGCTCAACCTGGGCTCGCTGACCTCGACCTCCCAGCTCACCGACCAGCAGCTGTGGGGGACGGTCCTGGCCTGCGCCCTCGCCACGCGGAGCGCCGTCGTCATCCGCGAACTCGCCGAGGAGGCGGGCGACCACCTGTCCGCCGAGGCGTTCGAGGCGGCCAAGGGCGCCGCGTCGATCATGGCGATGAACAACGTGTACTACCGCGCCACCCACCTGATCGGGGACGAGACGTACGCGACCCTCCCGGCCCGGCTGCGGATGTCGATCATCGGCAGGCCCGGCGTGGAGAAGGTCGACTTCGAGCTGTGGTGCCTCGCCGTGTCGGCGATCAACGGCTGCGGGCGGTGCCTGGAGTCGCACGAGAAGGTCGTCCGCGAGGCCGGCCTGTCGCGCGAGCTCGTCCAGGAGGTGCTGCGGATCGCCGCCGTGGTGAACGCGACCGCCGCGACGCTGGACGCCGAGGCCGCGCTGGCCCCCGCCACGGTCTGACGACGGGCACGTCCGGCCGCGGGCGCGTCCGACGGTAGGCGAGAGGCCCGGACGGATTCCGTCCGGGCCTCAGCCGTGCCTGGTGGGCCGCCCTACTCCCACTCGATGGTGCCCGGGGGCTTGGAGGTGATGTCGACGGTGACGCGGTTGATCTCGCGGACCTCGTTGGTGATGCGGGTGGAGATCCGCTGCAGGACGTCGTAGGGCAGCTTCGCCCAGTCGGCCGTCATCGCGTCCTCGCTGGTCACCGGGCGCAGGACGATCGGGTGCCCGTAGGTGCGGCTGTCGCCCTGCACGCCCACCGACCGCACGTCCGCGAGCAGGACGACCGGGAACTGCCAGATGTCGCGGTCGA
This sequence comes from Actinomadura sp. NPDC000929, assembly GCF_040492065.1. NCBI lineage: Bacteria > Bacillati > Actinomycetota > Actinomycetes > Streptosporangiales > Thermomonosporaceae > Actinomadura > Actinomadura sp. NPDC000929. The sequence goes on from NZ_JBEUPA010000110.1 coordinate 16,080, forward strand.
GGCCCGCGCGGGTGAGCTCCTCGCGGGCGATGGCGTCGGCGTCCCGGAGGATGTCCAGGCGGTCGCGCGTGACGGCGCCGATGATGCGGATGCCGAGGCCGGGGCCGGGGAACGGCTGCCGCCAGACGATCTCGGCCGGGAGGCCGAGCTGCTCGCCGAGCGCGCGGACCTCGTCCTTGAACAGCGTCCGCAGCGGCTCGACCAGTTTGAACTGGAGGTCTTCGGGCAGGCCGCCGACGTTGTGGTGCGACTTGATGTTCGCCGCGCCGGTGCCGCCGCCCGATTCGACCACGTCCGGGTAGAGGGTCCCCTGGACGAGGAACTCGACCGGCTCGGCCGGTTCTCCGGCGGAACCCGCGCCGCCGTGGACGATCTCCCGGGCCGCCTCCTCGAACACCCGGATGAACTCGCGTCCGATGATCTTGCGCTTCTCCTCCGGGTCGGTGACGCCGTCGAGGGCGGACAGGAAGCGCTCCTGGGCGTCCACGACGTGCAGGTTCACCCCGGTGGCGGCGACGAAGTCCTTCTCGACCTGCTCGGGCTCCCCCTTGCGCAGCAGGCCGTGGTCGACGAACACGCAGGTCAGCTGGTCGCCGATGGCGCGCTGGACGAGCGCGGCGGCGACGGCGGAGTCCACGCCGCCCGACAGCGCGCAGATCACCCGCTTGTCCCCGACCCGCTCCCGGACGGCCTCGATCGACTCGTCCGCGATGTTCACCATCGTCCAGTTCGGCCGGCACCCGGCGCCCTCGTAGAGGAAGCGCCGCAGGATCTCCATGCCGTGCTGGGTGTGCAGGACCTCGGGGTGGAACTGGACGCCGAAGAAGCCGCGCTCCAGGTCCTCCATGCCCGCGACCGGGGTGACGTCGGTGCTGGCCGTCACGGTGAAGCCCGCCGGGGCGCTGCTCACGAAGTCGCGGTGGGACATCCACACCGCCTGCTCGTGCGGCAGGCCCGCGAACAGCATGCCGGGGGACGCGACGGCGACGGTGGCGCCGCCGTACTCGGCCACGTCGGAGTTCTCGACCGTCCCGCCGAGGGCCTGCGCCATGACCTGGTGGCCGTAGCAGATGCCGAGCGTGGGGACGCCGATGTCGAACAGGCCGTCCGGCACGACCGGAGCGCCCTCGGCGTACACCGACGCGGGCCCGCCCGAGAGGATGATCGCCTTGGGCCGCTTGGCGAGCATCTCCGCCGCCGGCATGGTCGACGGCACGATCTCGCTGAACACATGGCACTCGCGGACCCGTCGTGCGATCAGCTGCGCGTACTGCGCGCCGAAATCGACGACGAGGACGGTGTCAAAGGACTGGTCTGCGACCACCAACTACGCCTTTCGCCCGGCCGGAAGGGACTTCCCAGTCTACGGGCCGCTGCCTGCGCCGATGCGCCCGGTCCCCGACATGATCGTCACTGGGGGCGACTGTCCTATAACGGTCGGCATCCATTTACCTTGATCACACGCACAGCATGACTGCGGTCTGATATCAGTTGATGACACCCTGTGTTCGGTGAAGCGTCGTTTCTCCGAAACGCCGCGCTCGCCGGAACGCCGTCCCTAGGAGTGCCGTGAAGCCGCTCGCCGCCGCCGCTCTGCTCGCCGCCCTCGTCCCCGCCGCGACCTTCGGGCAGCCGGCGCCGTCCGCGAGCACCGGACCATCCGGGCGGCCAGGGCACGAAAGCCGTGGCGACGACTGCGCGCACCCGCCGGCGGCGGCCGTGGCGCGTCACCGGACTGACGGCCATGCCCGAGACCGCATGGATCTCAGCCCCGCCGAGGCAGCCGCCGTGGAGAGGCGCCTGAACCGGATCCTGGACGGGCTCGGCCTGGGGAAGCATGGCGCCTCGAAGAGCGCGGGCCAGCGCAGGGCGGCGCAGATCACCATTCCGGTCTACTTCCATGTGATCCACGCCGGCGCGAAGGGCAACGTGTCCGACGCGATGATCCAGCGCCAGATCGGCACGCTGAACACGTCCTACGGCGGCGGCAACGGCGGCGCGAACGCGCGCGTCTCCTTCACGCTCAAGGCCGTGAGCCGCACCGACAACGCGGCATGGTTCGGCGACCCGGAACGCTACGAGGGCACCTACAAGCCGAAGCTGCACAAGGGCGGCAAGTCGACGCTGAACCTGTACAGCACCTACATCGGCGGCGACCTGCTCGGCTGGTCGACGTTCCCCTGGAAGTACACCTCCGACCCCCAGATGGACGGCGTGACCGTCCACTACGCCAGCCTGCCGGGCGGTTCCATCGAGAACTTCAACAAGGGCTTCAGCGCGACCCACGAGGTCGGGCACTGGATGGGGCTCTACCACACCTTCCAGGACGGCTGCAGCGGGGAGGGCGACCGCGTCGCCGACACTCCCGCCGAGCGCGACCCCACGAACGGCTGCCCGTCCTTCAAGGACACCTGCCCCGCCCCCGGGGAAGACCCGGTGCACAACTACATGGACTACAGCTACGACACCTGCATGACGTCCTTCACTCCGGGCCAGGGCACCCGCATCCACAACGTGTGGGCCGCCTACCGCGCCTAGCGCTCCCTCCCGCCTCCGGCGGTTTCACCGGGAAGCGGGCTTGAGACGGGTGGCGACTTCGGGTGGGAGGTGACGGACGGCCTCGCGGAGCGTGACGCCTGAGACGGTGCCCACGCGTGGCTCGACCCATGCGGCCACCCACTCCGGGTCTTTCTTGGACAGCTCCCGGAGCACCCAGCCGAGCGCCTTGCGGATGAAGAACTCGCGTTCGCCTATGAGCGCGTCCCCGTACCGGCCGATGCGGTCGAGATCGGGGTCGCCGGCTCGGACGCCCGCCAGGAGTGCCAGCATGGCCGTGCGTCTCACCCACATGTAGGGATCGGCGACCCACGCGTCCAGGACCGCCGCCAGGTCCGGGTTGCGGACGACCAGCGCGCCGACGACCTTCTCCGCGAGCTGGTCGACGTAGACCCAGCTCGCCGAGTCCCTGACGAGCCGTTCCGTCAGCTCCACATCGCGCGGCTCCAGCAGCGCCACCCGCTTCACGAGGACCTCTATGGCGGCCATGCGGGCCTCGTGCACCGGGCGGCCCTCTTCGGTGACGTCCCAGAGCGTCACCGCGAGGGCGACCAGTTCCTCTCGGGTCGGCGCACTCTTGACCGCCGACAGCGCGACCTTGCGCAACGCGGGCACCGGGACGCCGATATGGGCGAGGTCGCTCTTCAGGTAGCGCTTCTCCCCTTCGGCGCGCACCGGGTCGGCCTGGGCTCGCAGCTCGGCCAGGATCCGCGACGCCTCCTCCTCCACGTCCATGGGGACACGCTACGCCGCCGCGCTACGGTGCCGTATTCAGCATTACCCGCGCCTGTTCGTCCAGGTTTGCTAAAGACGTGTTGTTTGTTCGCATCCACCCTGGTTCCAGCGATGACTCCGCTCCCCACGCGCGCGCTCCCCCGCACGCGCCGCACCCCCAAGGAGTTCCATGAAACGCGCCGGAATCGCCGCCGTCCTCGGCATGGCCGCCGCCTTCACGGCGTACGCCCCCGCCGCCCCCGCCACGCTGGCCGCCCCGTCCGTCCGCACCGCCTCGCCCACGGTGTGCGCCGAGCAGCCCGCCCAGGCCCGCGTCCGCGCCGGGGCCCACGCCACCGAGCGGAACCAGCCGGGAACGGCCCAGGTCGCCGCGATGGAGAAGGACTTCCAGAACCGCCTCGGCAAGCTGAGGAAGACGAGCACGGCGGCGGCCATCACCGTCCGCGTGCACTTCCAGGTCGTCTACGGCAGCGCGGGCAACGTGTCCGACTCGGTCCTGACCAAGCAGCTCAGCGTCCTCAACAACGCCTATGCCAGCAGCGGCGTCACGTTCACTCTGGCCGAGATCAGGCGGACGCAGAACGCGGCCTGGTTCTCCGACCCCGAGGGCTACGAGTCCCAGATGAAGTCGGCCCTGCACACCGGCAACGCGCAGGACCTCAACTTCTACACGGCCGACCTCGGCAGCAGCCTCCTCGGCTGGGCGACGTTCCCGAGCGGCTACCGATCCAAGCCCAAGATGGACGGCGTCGTCATCCACTACCAGAGCCTTCCGGGCGGCTCGCTGGGCAACTACAACGAGGGCGACACCGGAACCCACGAGGTGGGCCACTGGATGGGGCTCTACCACACGTTCCAGGGCGGGTGCAGCACCACCGGGGACAGCGTCTCCGACACGCCCGCCGAGCAGAGCCCCGCCTCGGGCTGCCCCACCGGCCGCGACACCTGCTCCTCGGCCGGCGCCGACCCCATCCACAACTTCATGGACTACAGCTACGACTCGTGCATGTACGAGTTCACGCCGGGCCAGTCCACCCGCATGAAGAACCAGTGGGCCGCCTACCGCGCCTGATCCTGACGCCCGGCGCCGGAGCGGTGGCCCGCTCCGGCGCCGGACTCGTCCGTCCTCAGGTGATGCCGACGATCGGGAGCCTCAGGGCGGCGGGGGCCTCGGCCGGGACGGCCGGGTTCTTCGGGACGACGGGGGCCACGCGACGGTAGGAGTCGCCGAGCGCGGGACGCGGGTCGTCCTCCGAGCGGTTCGGCCAGAACGCCATGGCCCGCTCGGCCTGCGCCGTGATGGTGAGGGACGGGTTGACGCCCAGGTTGGCCGAGACGGCGGAGCCGTCCACGACGTGCAGGCCCGGGTGCCCGTAGACGCGGTGGTAGGGGTCGATCACCCCCGTCTCGGCGGAGTCGCCGATGGCGCAGCCGCCGAGGAAGTGCGCGGTCATCGGGATGTCGAACAGGTCGCCCCAGGCGCCGCCCGGGATGCCGCCGATCTCCTCGGCGATCCGGCGGGTCGCCTCGTGCCCCTCGGGGATCCACGTCGGGTTCGGCTCGCCGTGCCCGGCCGTCGCGCGGACGTCCCAGCCGAACGGGCCCTTCTTCGGCCGCAGCGTGATCGAGTTGTCGCGGGTCTGCATGACCAGGGCGATGACCGTGCGCTCCGACCAGTGGCGGACGTCGAAGAGCTGGAGGAGGTCGCCCGGCTTGCGCAGCACCTCGCGGGCGAACTTGCGGATCCGGGGCGTGTGCCGCTCGCCCGGCCGGTCGCCGTCCACCAGGAGGGTCTGGAGGGAGGCGAGCAGGTTCGAGCCCCGGCCGTACCGGACAGGCTCGATATGGGTGTCCGGCGTCGGGTGGAACGACGACGTGATCGCCACGCCCTCGGAGAAGTCCGGCCCCGGCCTGCCGTTGCGGCGCCCGCCGCCGAGGATCGCCTCGGAGTTGGTGCGGGTCAGGGCGCCGAGCCGGTCGGACAGGCGCGGCAGCAGCCCGGTCGACTTGAGCTTGTGCAGGAGCTTCTGCGTCCCGTAGGTGCCGGCGGCGAACACGACCTGCTCGGCGGTGAGCGTCTTGCGGTTGCGGCCGAACGAGCCCGTGCGGACGATCTCGACCTCGTACCCGCCGCCGGCGCGCGGCCGCACCGAGGTGACGCGGCTGAGCGGCATCACCCGGGCGCCCGCCCTCTCGGCCAGGTACAGGTAGTTCTCCGTCAGCATGTTCTTCGCGCCGTGGCGGCAGCCCACCATGCACTCGCCGCACTCCAGGCAGCCGCGCCGGCGCGGGCCCGCCCCGCCGAAGTAGGGGTCGGCGCTCTCGATCCCGGCGCCGCTCCCGAAGTAGACGCCGACCGGCGTCTTGACGAAGGTCTCGCCCTTGCCCATCCGGTCGGCGACCCGCTTCATGACCTTGTCGGCCGCCGTCGTCGTCGGGTTCCGGACGACGCCGAGCATGCGCTTGGCCTGCTCGTAGTAGGGCGCCAGCTCGTCCCGCCAGTCGGTGATGTGCGCCCACTGCCGGTCCTTGAAGAACGGCTCTGGCGGGACGTACAGCGTGTTGGCGTAGTTGAGCGATCCGCCGCCGACGCCCGCGCCCGCCAGCACCATCACGCGGCTCGACTTCGCGCCGCGGATGAGGTGCATCCGCTGGATGCCGGTCAGGCCGAGCGCGGGCGCCCACAGGTAGCGGGCGATGCGCCAGTTCGTCTTCGGCAGCTCCGGATAGCGGGACCCCGGCGCGCCGTCCGGGTTCGTGTCGAAGCGGCGGCCGGCCTCGATGACGCCGACCCGGTAACCCTTCTCGGTCAGCCGGAGCGCCGCGACGCTGCCGCCGAACCCCGACCCGACGACGAGCACGTCGAAGTCATGCTTCACAGGAGATCCCTACTTGATCCGCAGCTTCTTCATGAGCTTGATGCCGGTGGCCATGTAGTCGGCGAAGGTGTCGTAGCCGATCGCGCCGGGCGGCTCCAGGTCCATGAAGTGCTGGCTCGCGACGGTCTGCACCTCGGTGAACTTCAGCAGCCCCTCGGCCCCGTGGCGGCGTCCCACGCCCGACTGCTTCATCCCGCCCATCGGGGAGTCGTAGGAGGCGTAGGCGGCGCCGTAGCCGTCGTTGATGTTGACCGTCCCCGCCTGGATGCGGGCGGCGAGGCGGCGGCCCCGCGCCGGGTTCTTCGTCCACACCGACGCGTTCAGCCCGTAGGGCGTGTCGTTGGCGCGGGCGACGACCTCGTCCTCGTCCCGGTACTTGTAGACCGCGACGACGGGGCCGAACGTCTCGTTCGCGCACAGGTCCATGTCGCCGTTGACGTCCGCGAGGACCGTCGGCTCGTAGAACAGCGGGCCGACGTCGGGACGGGCCTTCCCGCCGGTCAGGACGGTCGCGCCCTCCTTGACGGCCTGGTCCACGTGCGCCGTCACCGCGTCCAGCTGGCGCTTGTGGGTCAGCGAGCCCATCTCGGCGTCGAAGTCCAGGCCGGTGCCGAGCCGCATCCCCTTGACGAGTTCGACGAACCGCGGCACGAACCGGTCGTAGACGTCCTCGTGGACGTACATCCGCTCGATCGAGATGCACAGCTGGCCGGCGTTGGTGAAGCACGCGCGGACGGCGCCGCGCGCGGCGCGCTCGACGTCGGCGTCCGGCATGACGATCATCGGGTTCTTGCCGCCGAGCTCCAGCGAGTAGGCGACCAGCCGCGGCGCCACCTTCTCCGCGATCGCCTTGCCCCCGCGCGTGGAGCCGGTGAACGAGACGTAGTCGGCGTCGTCCACCAGCGGGTCGCCGATCTCGGCGGGATCGCCGACGACGATCTGCCAGAGATCGCGGGGCAGCCCGAGCGAGACCAGCAGGTCCAGCACCCACAGGCTGGACAGGCACGTCTGGGTGTCCGGCTTGTGGACGACCGCGTTGCCCGCCATCAGCGCCGGAGCGATGTCGCTGGCGCCGAGCGCGAACGGGTAGTTCCACGGCGCGATCAGCGCCACGACGCCCTTCGGGTGCCGCAGTTCCTGGACGCGGGTCAGCCCCGGCATCATCCCCTTGCGGCGGCGGGGCTTCAGCAGCCGCGGCGCCCGCCGGGCGTAGTAGAGCGAGCACAGCGCGACGTCGAGGAACTCCTCCATCGCGTGCCGGCGCGCCTTGCCGGTCTCCAGCTGGATGATGTCGAGGATCTCCGCGCGCCGGTCGACGAGCGCGTCCGCGAGCCGCAGGAAGGGTTTGGCGCGCTCCCCCGCGGGCAGCGCCGCCCAGGCCCGCTGCGCCTCGCGCGCCCGCTCGTAGGCGGCCCGGACGTCCTCGGGGCTCGACAGCGGAACGGTCGCGAGGGGCTCACCGGTGAAGGGGCTCGGGATCGTCGCGGTCTCGGCGCCGTCCGAGGCGACGTGCGAGACCAGCCGGTCGACCAGAGTCCGGGGAAGCGTGTGCTCTGCCGCGCCCTTGGCAGAGTCCGCCGCGCCTTCGGCAGTGTTCGCCGGGCCTTCGGCAGAGCCTGCCGCGCCTTCGGCGGGAACCGTCGGGGATGCCATGCAGGCAGGGTATGACCACCCGCCCAGTTTGGCTACCCGCAAGTAATGCGCTACTTGCAGTGATTCGCCCCACTCGGGGCGCTATCTCCGCTCGCGCTCCTCGCGGCTTCCGTCCGCGAGCGATGACCGCTGTCGAACGGACCGTTCCAAGCCGGGTGGAGTTGTGGAAGTCGGAGACTGACCGCCCCCACCCGGTGTATCCCGAAAGCAGGAGGAGAATCTCAGCGCCGTCGGGGGGCGGCACTGCCCAGGGGAGGGACAGCGATGACGCATGCCCGCGGCCACACACCCGAGAGCGGCGCCGCCCGCCCCGGCGCGCGCCGGGACCGCCGCGAGCAGACCCGCGCCGCCCTGCTCGCCGCCGCCGAGCGCCTCTGGGCCGAGCGCGGCATCCACGGCGCCTCGCTCGACGACATCGCGGCGGCCGCCGGACTCACCAAGGGCGCCGTCTACTCCAACTTCGCGGGCAAGACCGACCTGCTCCTCGCCCTCATGGAGCGCATCACCAGCGCCCGCACCCGCACCGACGTCTGCGACGAGCTCCGCGCCGCCGCCGAGGACGCCGACCGCACCGGCCGCCCGTCCCGCCGCGACTCCGACGAGGCCCCCCGCCGCCTCGCCCTCCTCCTGGTCGAGTTCTGGCTCTACGGGATGCGCGACTACGCCGCCGGGTGGCGCATCGCCGACTGGTACGCCGAACGCCGGGAACAGCTGGCCCGGGAACTGGAGCCCGCCGACGGCTCCGCCCCCGACGGCCCGGCCCCGGGCGAGCCGACTCCGGGCGACCGCGCCACCCTGACCATGGCCCTCGACTTCGGCCTGGCCTTCCAGCACCTCCTCGACCCCGTCCGGGTCCCGGCCGACCTCTACAGCACCGGCAAGACCCTCGTCCAGGGACGGCCCCGGCCCTGAACCGCCGGCGCCCGGGTCACGGGGTCGCCACGGGGACGATCTCGGGGGCGCCCCGGCGGCGGGCGTCGGCCTCCTGGTCGCCGTCCTGGGTCTGGGAGGCGCGTTCGGCCTCGACGCGCTTGCGGTAGTACTCGATCTCGCGGTCGCGCTGCTTCTTGGACCAGCCGAGGACGGGCGCGAGAAGGTCGGCGGCCTCCTGGGCGACGCCGACGCCGCGGTCCCACGTCTCGATGGAGATGCGGGTGCGGCGGGCGAGGACGTCGTTGAGGTGGCGGGCGCCCTCGTGGGTGGCGGCGTAGACGACCTCGGCGCGCAGGTAGTCGTCGGCGCCGTCCAGCGGCTTGGCGAGGTCGGGCCTGTCGGAGATGAGTTCGAGCAGGTCGTCCAGGAGCGTCCCGTAGCGGCGCAGCAGGTGCTCGATCCGGGCGACGTGCAGGCCGGAGCGCGAGGCGAGACGGTGCCGCGCGTTCCACATGGCCTGGAAGCCGTCGCCGCCCACCAGCGGGATGCGGTCGGTGCAGGACTCGGCGACCTTGCCGTCGAGGCCGTGCGCGACGGCGTCGATGGCGTCCTTGGCCATGACCCGGTAGGTCGTGTACTTGCCGCCCGCCACGAGGACGAGGCCCGGGACGGGGTGCGCGACCACGTGCTCGCGGGAGAGCTTCGACGTCTCCTCGGTCTCGCCGGTGAGGAGGGGGCGCAGGCCCGCGTAGACGCCCTCCACGTCGTCATGGGTGAGCGGCGTGGTGAGGACGGCGTTGACGTGGTCCAGGACGTAGTCGATGTCGGCCTTGGACGCGGCGGGGTGCGCCCGGTCGAGGTCCCAGGCGGTGTCGGTGGTGCCGATGATCCAGTGGCGGCCCCAGGGGATCACGAACAGCACCGACTTCTCGGTGCGCAGGATGATCCCGGTCGCGGAGTGGATGCGGTCCTTGGGCACCACCAGGTGGATGCCCTTGGACGCCTTCACGTGGATCTGGCCGCGCCCGCCGACGAGCTCCTGGATGTCGTCGGTCCACACGCCGGTGGCGTTGACGACCTGCTTGGCGCGGACCTCGCTGGTCGTGTTGCCCTCAAGGTCGCGGATGCGCAGGCCGGTGACGCGCTCCCCCTCGCGCAGGAACCCCAGGCACTGCGTGCGCGAGGCGATCTGGGCGCCGTACTCCGCGGCCGTCCGCAGGGCGGTCATGACGAAGCGGGCGTCGTCGACCATCGCGTCCCAGTACTGGATCGCCCCGGTGAAGGCGTCCTTGCGCAGGGACGGCGCGAGGCGCAGCGCCCCGCGGCGCGTCAGGTGGCGGTGGTGCGGGACGCCGCGCGTGCTGCCCATCTGGAAGGCCAGCGCGTCGTAGAGGGCCACGCCCGCCCCGAGGTACGCGCGCTCCCACACGTGGTGCGTGGTCGGCAGCATGAACGGGACGGGCTGCACCAGGTGCGGCGCGATCTGCTGGAGCAGCAGCGAGCGCTCGGTCAGCGCCTCCCGGACGAGATCGAAGTTGTACTGCTCCAGGTACCGCAGCCCGCCGTGGATCAGCTTGGACGAGCGGGACGACGTGCCGGACGCGAAGTCGCGGGCCTCGACCACCGCCACGGACAGGCCCCGGGTGGCCGCGTCGAGCGCCGCGCCGGCGCCGACGATGCCGCCGCCGACGACGACCACGTCGAACTCCTCGCGGGCCATGCGGTCGAGCGCCGCCGCGCGCTCGGCCGGGCCGAGCCGCGAGCTTCCAAGACCGGTCACCGGTGATCCCGTCATCGCGCATCCCCCCACAGCGGTTCGGTTTCCGAACGGTTCTTACCCAAGAGTAAGGACCGGTTCACACCGAGATGTGAAAGAACGGGCGTGGGGTCGCTCTCAGTCGGTGGACTGGCCGGGGGCCACGACGACCTGGACCCGCTGGAACTCCTTCAGCTCGGTGTATCCCGCGGTGGCCATCGAGCGGCGCAGCGCGCCGATGAGGTTCATGGAGCCGTCCGCGACGTGGGACGGACCGTGCAGGATCTGCTCCATCGTCCCGATCGTGCCGATCTCGATGCGGGTGCCGCGGGGGACGTCGCCGTGGTGGGCCTCGCTGCCCCAGTGGTAGCCGCGCCCGGGCGCCTCGGTGGAGCGGGCGAACGGGGAACCGACCATCACGGCGTCGGAGCCGCAGGCGAACGCCTTGGCGATGTCGCCACTGTTGACCATGCCGCCGTCGGCGATCACGTGCACGTAGCGGCCGCCGGACTCGTCCATGTAGTCGCGGCGCGCGGCGGCCACGTCGGCGACCGCGGTCGCCATCGGGACGGCGACGCCGAGGACGGTCCGCGTCGTGTGCCCGGAGCCGCCGCCGAACCCGACCAGCACGCCGGCCGCGCCGGTGCGCATCAGGTGCAGCGCCGCGGTGTAGGTGGAGCAGCCGCCGACGATCACGGGGACGTCGAGGTCGTAGATGAACTGCTTGAGGTTCAGCGGCTCGGCGCGCCCCGACACGTGCTCGGCGGACACGGTCGTCCCGCGGATCACGAACAGGTCGACGCCGGCGTCGATCACGGCCTTGTGGAACTGGGCCGTGCGCTGCGGCGACAGCCGCGCCGCGACCGTGACGCCCGCCTCGCGGACCTCCTCGATCCGGCGGCCGATCAGCTCCTCCTTGATCGGCTCGGAGTAGATCTCCTGGAGCCGCTGGGTGGCGCGGACGTCGTCCAGCGAGGCGATCTCGGCGAGCAGCTGCCCCGGGTCGTCGTAGCGCGTCCAGAGCCCCTCGAGGTCGAGCACGGCCAGGCCGCCGAGCCGTCCGACGGCGATCGCCGTCGCCGGGCTGACGACGCTGTCCATCGGCGCGACGACCAGCGGCATGTCGAACCGGTAGGCGTCGATCTGCCAGGCGACGCTGACCTCCTCGGGATCGCGCGTCCGGCGGGACGGCACGATGCCGATGTCGTCGAAGGCGTACGCCCGGCGGCCGCTCTTGCCACGGCCGATCTCCACCTCAGCAGCCACTGCGCCCTTCCTCCACCTGAATCGGTCTTCCCGCGGTTCGCGGGACCAAGCCCCGGAAGAGCTTACGTCAGGTCACCGGCCCTGGTAGTTGGGGGCCTCCACCGTCATCTGGATGTCGTGCGGGTGGCTCTCGCGCAGGCCCGCGACGCTGATGCGCATGAGCTGGCCCCGCTCCTGGAGCTCGGGGACGGTGCGGGTGCCCGCGTACCACATCGACTGGTGGAGACCGCCGACGAGCTGGTGCGCGACGTTGGCGAGGGGACCGCGGTAGGGGACCTGGCCCTCGACGCCCTCGGGGATCAGCTTCTCCTCGGCGTTGACGTCGGCCTGGGCGTAGCGGTCCTTGGAGTAGGAGGCGCCGCGCTCGCGGTTGCGCATCGCGCCGAGCGAGCCCATGCCGCGGTAGGACTTGTACTGCTTGCCGTGAACGAAGATCAGCTCGCCCGGGGACTCCTCGACGCCGGCGAGCAGGCTGCCGAGCATCACGGTGTCGGCGCCCGCGACCAGGGCCTTGGCGATGTCGCCCGAGTACTGCAGGCCGCCGTCCCCGATCACCGGGACGCCCGCCGCCTTCGCCGCGCGGGCCGCCTCGAAGATCGCGGTGATCTGCGGGACGCCGACGCCGGCGACGATGCGGGTGGTGCAGATCGAGCCGGGGCCCACCCCGACCTTGATCGCGTCGGCGCCCGCGTCCACCAGCACCTGGGCGCCCGCCGCGGTGGCGACGTTCCCGCCGACGACCTGGACCGACGAGTTGCCCTTGATCGCGGCGATCGTGTCGGCGACGCCCTTGGAGTGGCCGTGCGCCGTGTCCACGATGATCACGTCGGTGCCGGCCTCGATGAGGGCGCGAGCGCGGCGCAGCGCGTCCTCGCCGACGCCCACGGCCGCGGCGACGAGCAGGCGGCCGTCGGCGTCCTTGGTGGAGTCGGGGTACTGCTCGCTCTTGGTGAAGTCCTTGGTGGTGATCAGGCCCTTGAGGCGGCCCTCGCCGTCGACGAGCGGGAGCTTCTCCACCTTGTTGCCCGCGAGCAGGCGGAACGCCTCCTCGCGGGAGACGTCCACCGGGGCGGTGATGAGCGGCATCGGCGTCATCACCTCGCGGACGGAACGCGACAGGTCCGTCTCGAAGCGCATGTCGCGGTTGGTCACGATGCCGACGAGCACGCCGCGCACGTCGGTGACCGGCACGCCGGAGATCCGGTAGCGGGCGCACAGCTCCTCGACGTCGGCGAGCGTGGCGTCCGGCAGGCAGGTCACCGGGTTGGTGATCATCCCCGCCTCGGAGCGCTTGACCCGGTCGGCCTCCGCGGCCTGCTCCTCGATCGACATGTTGCGGTGCAGCACGCCGATGCCGCCCTGGCGCGCCATCGCGACCGCGGTGCGGGCCTCGGTCACCGTGTCCATCGCCGCCGAGACGAGCGGGATCCGCAGCGAGATCTCGCGGGTCAGCCGGGTCGTGGTGTCGGCCTCGCCGGGCTGCAGGTCGGAGTAGCCCGGCAGCAGGAGCACGTCGTCGAAGGTCAGGCCCTGCGGGAGGAACTTGTCGGGCTCGGCGGCGGGGTTCATGACAACCTTCCCGTGGTGGTGGCGGCATCGGGCCAGGTCACAAGGGACCCTGTCCCCATGGTAGGGGCTGGGCCGACGGCCGGGCGGGCTTTGGGCGCGGCGCTCACGTGGTCTTGATGACATCTGCCAACACGCCGGGCGCTCCTTCGCATTCCCCTCCGTGCACGCGCGCTTCGCGCTCGTTCGCGCACGGAGGAGGCCGGGGGGTGCACCTCCCGGGGCGTCCCGCAGTAGCGTGGGGGTGTGCACGACGATGCTCCGCTCGACCCGTTCGCCGGAGATCCGGAGGATCCGGCGGCGGCGCTCGGCGACCCGGGCGACGAAACCGCTCCGCTCAGCGTGACGGAGCGGGAGGACGTGCTGGCCGACCTCGCCGACCTGGAGGTCTTCCGGGCCCTGCTGGAGCCGCTCGGGGTGCGCGGCCTCACGGTCGACTGCGGCGACTGCGGCAAGATGCACTACATCGACTGGGAGCTGCTGCACGGCAACCTGCGCCACCTGCTCGACGAGGGCCTCCCCCGCGTGCACGAGCCCGCGCTCTCCCCCGATCCCGTCGACTACGTCAGCTGGGAGTACGCCCGCGGCTACGTCGACGGCGTGATCGACAGCGAAGAGGGGCGCGACGAGAACTGACCGCCCGAGCCCGCACCGATCCGGACGCGAGGGGCGCGGGGCGCCGTCAGTCGTCGGTGGGGCGGTTCTGGTAGTCGAGGGCGCGTTTGCGGGCCAGGCGGCGCAGATCGTCGAGACGGGGACGCGGGTCGGCGAGCGGCTGCGCGTCGGGCCTCTCCACCGGCTCCGCGAACATCGTCGGGGCCTCCTGCCTGCGCGGAAGGCGGCGCGGCAGGTGACGGGGGAAGGGCCCGTCCGGGCGGCGCCTGAGCTGCCGGCCCTCACCGCGGTCCGGGGCCTCGGACGGCGTGCGCGCGGCGGGGCGTCCCGCCTCCGGGGCCGGGCGCACGGGCGGCCGCGGACGCTGGAGCGCGCCGGCGTCGGTGTCGGCC
>NZ_JBEUPA010000111.1:0-30360 GCF_040492065.1 Actinomadura sp. NPDC000929
CGGCGCACGAGAGCGCCGAGCCCTGCAGGGGCTGCCGCGGCGACCACCGCACTCCCTCGCCCGGTCCCGCGCTGCCGTCCGGCCAGGACGCCCCGCGCGGCGGCGGCTCGGCGGGCGGGCACCCGTTCGCCCCGTTCGCCGACCTGCTGAACCGGCAGTACCCGGCGGCGCCGTCCGCCGCCGACCCGGGCACCTTCCGCCGCACGGCGCTGCGCGACGTCGCCGCGCCCGGCGGCCCCTCCGTCGTCCCCGACTAGGAACCCCCGTCCGGCCGCGAACGGCCGGCTCACGGCGGCCGCGTGCGACGCACGCCGCGCGCCCTCACCTCGATCTTTACCGGAAACGCAACGGCCGCGCCTGGCCGCTGCCAGTCCTGCGCCCACCCGGATGGTGCCGCGCAGCGATCACCACCGATCACCACCGATTCGCAAAGAACCGACAGGAGCAACACATCATGCGTATCTGGTCCAGGAACACCGGCCGCGCCGCTCTGGTGGCCGCGAGCGCCCTCGCCGTCGGAGCCGCCTTCGCCACCGCGGTCCCGGCCAGCGCCGACGAGTCGTTCGGCGGCGGCCACGGCGGCCGCGGCGGGGTCGACATGACCAGCGCCGGCAACTTCGGCCTGCTGAACGGCACCCAGGTGTTCGCGCCGATCAGCATCCCCGTCAACGTCTGCGGCAACGCCATCGCGGTCGCCGGGCTCTCGCGTGCCCAGTGCAAGGGCGGCGCGTCCGTCAAGAGCAACCACCGGCAGGCCGACTCGGGCTACCGGACGGCCGGCGACTGGGGCGGCGGCGGCTGGGGCGGCCACGAGGGCGGCCGCGGCGGGGTCGACATGACCAGCGCCGGCAACTTCGGGCTGCTGAACGGCACCCAGGTGTTCGCGCCGATCAGCATCCCGGTCGACGTCTGCGGCAACGCCGTCGGCATCCTCGGCGCGGCCCAGGCCGCGTGCAAGGGCGGCGCGTCCGTCAAGCGGCACGGCGACCCCAAGGTGAAGATGACGAGCGCCGGCAACTTCGGCGCCGCGAACGGCACCCAGGCATACATCCCGGTCAAGGCCCCGATCAACGTGTGCGGCAACGCCGTCTCGCTGCTCGGCCTCGCCGAGGCGCAGTGCAAGGGCGGGGCGACCGTCGAGGAGGGCCACGGCCACAAGGAGCTGCCGCCCACCCTGCGGACGCCCAAGAAGAAGAAGCCGTACAAGCCGTCCAAGCACCGTCCGGCCGCCAAGCACAAGAAGCTGCCCTCGACGATGCGCTCGGAAGGCCAGCGCATCGCGAACACCGCGCCGAAGACCGCCCCGAACTACCGCCGCGCGGACGCCCTGCCCGCCGTCAAAGGGTTCGTGGACGGGCTCAGGCGCACGGTGAAGGTGCCCGGCGTGGACGTCAAGCCCGGCCAGATCGGCCCGAAGGTGCCCGCGGGCAAGGACACGCCCGTCACCCTCGGTTCTCCGATCCTGCGCTGAGCACGTGTCGGCCTGGATGACGATCCGCGGCCGATGAACAGCGGAGAAGGGGCGGCAGACGTGCCGCCCCTTCCCATGCCAGCAGAGTCCCGAGCTATGGAGAGGGAGCCATGCTCGACCGAAAGTCCCTGTTCGCGGCGGCTCTCGCCGCGTGCTGCGCGGTGCCCGTCCTCGGCGCCGTGACCGGGGCGCGGGCCACCGGAACGGCGGCCGCCGCTCCGGCGGCGGCCACCGCCGCCCGGCCCCGGACCGGCGCGATGATCGCCCAGATCCGGATCAGGCGGATGGGCCTGAAGATGGGCGTCCGGCAGGGCGTCACCGAGGCCGTGCTGCGGCGCGGCGTCGGGCACTACCCGGGGACGGCGCTCCCCGGGCGGGAGGGCAACGCCGTCCTGCTCGGCCACCGGACGACCTGGCGCGCCCCGTTCTTCCAGCTCGACCGGCTGCGGCGCGGCGACCGGATCGTCCTGCGGGTGGGCCGCAGGTCCTACGTCTACCGCGTGCGGACCAGACGCGTCGTCGACCCGCGGGACCGGCGGGCGCTGGAGCCGGTCCCGTTCAAGCGGGCCAGCGAGCCCCGCGGCAGGTACCTCACGCTCGTCACCTGCACGCCCAAGGGCTCGGACCGGCGCCGCCTCGTCGTCGTCGGCAGGATGGACTCCGGGCGCTGACCCGCGCCCCCGCGGCGGGACGCTGGGACGGCGCGTGCGGCTCGCGCCGCTCAGCGCCCGCCGTAGAGGGCGATCAGCCCGTCGTAGTCGCCCTTGCCGAGCGTGGCGGGCCCGTTGTCGCAGGACGCGAGGGACGGCGTCATCGTGAGCATGCGGTGCTCGGCGCCCTCCACGTGGGAGAGGCCGAAGACGTGGCCCGCCTCGTGCGCCGCGACCGCCTCGGCGGAGTAGCTCCCGGACGGGCACGTCCCGCCGGTCCACCACCGCTTGCCCCGCGCCTGCACGGCCATGTCCGTCTCGACCGTCGTCGGGCCGGAGAACCACGTGCAGGTCGCCGCGAGGACGGGCGCCTCGGCGCTCGGCATGGCCAGCCAGCCGAACGTGTTGACCCGGTCCCGGGTCCCGCAGGCGGCCGAGCTCGTCACGTTCGGGGGCCTGCTGCTCTGGCCCGCGTAGCTCTCGGTCACGTCCGGCGAAGGCGTGAAGCGCCCCGTGCTCGTGCAGTCGGTGCGGGCCTCGGGGACGGCGGCCACGCCTCTGGCGATCGGCTCCCTCGGCAGCCCGGCCGTGCCGGCGTAGTAGTTCCACCGGACGGCGGTGCCCTTCGGCCACTTGCTGGGCTGGGGTCGGTACGCGCCGTCCTGGCACGCCTGCGCCGGCGCCCGGAACTGGCGCGGCCTGCCCTGCGGCACCCGGTCCCCGTGCGTACCGATCGTGATCTCACCCGCCCGGGAGTTCACCCCGATGTGCAGCTCGGCGGCCCCGTCGGTGCGCAGCGCGTACGCGATCAGGGAGGTCCCGTCGGACGGGACGGTCGCCGTGAGGCCGTTCGCGCCGCGCACCGTCCGGCCGCGCAGGTCGCAGTCGGCGATCTTGATCTTCTGCGGCATCGCGCGGGCGGTGAGCGTCCCGCCGGGCTTGCACCAGCTGGGCGGGCGCCGGACCGCGGCGGTCCCGGCGTCCGTGAACGCCGTGCACGCCAGGGCGGCCGCAACCGCCGCCGCCGCCGTGGCCGCCACCGCGGCCGCCCGTGGGGCCGCGAGTGAGGCCGGCTCCGCCGTTGACCGCCGGCCCGCCCGAGAAAAGTCGCGCATATCGGTTCTCCGATGTGTGGGAACGTCCCTCGCAGTCTTCGCGCGGAGCGGGGCCGGGAAAACCGCGCCCGGATAAAATGATCACCATCTTGACAAAGGTGCCATTCGCTAATGAGTTGCTTGTGGGTTTATGTCGGAAAAGGCGTGATGGAGACTGCGGGGTGGTCGCTGTAAATATGTGGTAAATCGTTCCCTATAGTTCTGCAAACGCGTTTATACCGACCGTGTCCGGAAAAGCAGCAGGTAACGCGGCAACTCGGGATCAACTGAACACCGCTACCGAAAGGCGGGCTCCACCTCCCCCCGGCCCCCCGCCGTCCGGAAGCGTTCACGGAAGCGGAGGTGCTCAACGTGCAGACGCAGACACAGGTGCGGGAGCTCATGGGGATGAGCGTGACCGACACCCATGGGACGAAGGTCGGCACGGTCAAGCAGGTCTACCTCAACGACGACTCCGGTTCCCCGGAGTGGGTGACCGTGCACACCGGCTGGTTCGGAATGCGTGAGAGCTTCGTCCCGCTGTCCGGGGCCCGCAAGGCCGAGGACGCCCTGCAGGTCCCCTACGACAAGGAGACCATCAAGGGAGCCCCGAACGTCGACGCCGACGAGCACCTGTCGCACGCGCAGATCGTGGACCTGTACAGGCACTACGGAGTGCGTCCCCCGGGCGGCCGCCGCACGGGCGGGGAGACGGACACGGGCACTTCCGAGAAGACGGCCGAGAGCGCGGGAACGGCGGGAACGACCGGCACCACCGAGCCGGGCGAGGCCGCCGGCACGCGGGGCGCCGCCGAGACCGCGGGCACCACCGGAACGGCCGGAACCACCGAGGCCGCCGGGACGACGGGGACCGCGGGGACCACGGGCGCCGCGGGAATGGCCGTCCACCCCGAGCGCGGCAAGCGCGGCCCGGCGGGCGAGCGGGCCGGCGGGCGGGCCATGC
The DNA here is from genome assembly GCF_040492065.1 of Actinomadura sp. NPDC000929. Lineage (NCBI taxonomy): Bacteria > Bacillati > Actinomycetota > Actinomycetes > Streptosporangiales > Thermomonosporaceae > Actinomadura > Actinomadura sp. NPDC000929. Next base: position 4,180 of record NZ_JBEUPA010000111.1, read on the forward strand.
CGCCCCAGTCGGCGCGCGAGGGCGCCGAGGCGCCGATGACCGAGATCACCCGGTCGGAGGAGCAGCTGCGCATCGGCACCGAGCGGCACGAGGCGGGCCGCGTCCGGGTGCGCAAGTGGATCGAGACCGAGACGGTCGAGCAGACGATCCCGGTCTCGCACGAGGAGATCCGGATCGACCGCGAGCCCATCGCCGGCGGCCGTCCGGACCCGGAGGTGACGATCTCCGAGGCGGACCAGGAGATCATCCTCTACGAGGAGCGCCCGGTCATCTCCAAGGAGACCGTGCCGGTCGAGCGCGTCCGGCTCCGCACCGAGCAGGTGCAGGACGAGCAGACCGTCCGCGGCGAGCTCCGCAAGGAGCGCATCGAGGTCACGCGCGACGACGGCGCCCGCGGCCCCCGTCCCGAGGGGCGCGGGGAGGGCGGCGAGCCCTCGGCGTGAACGCCTTCCGCGTGACCTGACACCGACCACCCCGGATGGCGGAGCGTCCCGCCGGTCGATACTCACCCGCCGGCCGGCGGGGCACCCGCTCCGGCGCTTCGCGGCGGCCGGTCCCCGCACCGGCGCCTGCTGGCCAGGTGTGGCCGACGGGGCCGGAGTTGCGGCATGTTCCGGCGGATGCGCGCGTCCCGGAAGCACGGCGGCCGGACGGGTGGGGCCTGTGTGCCCTCCACCTGTCCGGCCTGCTTTGTTCGGTCCATGATTCAACGTGTGAACTTAGTTCCCGTCAAGCCCTCTTCCATGTTTTCCACAAGGCCGCGGCCGGGCCGGTGAAGATCCGTTGACAGCCGCCCGGCGGCGGGGGAGGTTCCAGATGACGTCGCCGGCGCAGGGGTCACGGCCGTCCGGGCGAGCCGTGACCCCGGCGTCCGGCCGTGCGCGGTCCGCCGGGCCGCGCGGCGTCCTTCGGAGCGACCCAGGAGGGACGAGTTGCCACACTCCCGCACACGTGCCGTCGCCACCCGGATCGGGCGATCACTGGTCGCGCTCGCGACCGTCGCCGCCCTTCCGCCGGCCCTCGCGGCGCGGCCCGCCACGGCCGACGCCCCCCGGCAGGCCCCGTACCTGAACCCGCGGCTGCCCGCGGCGGACCGGGTGAAGGACCTGCTCGGCCGCATGACCCTGGAAGAGAAGGTCGGCCAGATGGCGCAGGCCGAGCGCGGCGCGATCGACGGCGACCGCGACCAGATCACGAAGCTGGCCCTCGGGTCGGTGCTGTCCGGCGGCGGATCGACGCCCGCCGGCAACACCCCCGCGGGCTGGGCGGACATGGTCGACGCCTACCAGTCCAAGGCCCTGGCGACCCGCCTGAGGATCCCGCTCCTGTACGGGGTCGACTCGGTGCACGGCCACAACAACCTCGTCGGCGCCACCGTCTTCCCGCACAACATCGCGATGGGCGCGACCCGCGACCCCGGCCTCGTCCGCCGGGAGGAGCAGATCACGGCCGTCGAGACGAAGGCGACCGGCCCGCAGTGGGTGTTCGCGCCCTGCGTCTGCGTCACCCGCGACCTGCGGTGGGGGCGCGCCTACGAGAGCTTCGGCGAGGACCCGCGCCTCGTGATCCAGATGGAGACCGGCCTGGAGGGCTTCGAGGGACGGCGCAAGAGCGACCTCGCCACGAACCGCCACGTCCTGGCGACGGCCAAGCACTTCGCCGGCGACGGCGACACGGTGTTCGGCTCCTCCACCAGCGGCACGTACACCATCGACCAGGGCGTCACCGTCACCGACCGGAAGCACTTCGAGGCGGTCGACCTCGCGCCCTACGTCGTGGCGGTCAGGAAGTACGGCGTCGGCAGCATCATGCCCTCGTTCTCCAGCGTGGACTGGAAGGAGGACGGCGTCGGCGACCCGGTCAAGATGAGCGCGCACAAGGAGCTGCTGACCGACGTCCTGAAGAAGAAGATCGGGTTCGACGGCTTCCTCATCAGCGACTGGGAGGCCATCCACCAGATCCCGGGCGACTACGCCACGCAGGTCCGCACGTCGGTGAACGCCGGCATGGACATGTTCATGGAGCCCTACAGCACGCCGCAGTTCGTCCAGACGCTGCTGTCGGAGGTGCGGGCGGGCCGCGTGCCGGCGTCGCGGATCGACGACGCGGTGAGCCGCATCCTGAAGGCGAAGTTCGAGCTCGGCCTGTTCGAGCACCCGTACACCGACCGCTCCAACGCCGGGACGATCGGGTCGCCCGAGCACCGCGCGGTCGCCCGTGAGGCCGTCGCCAAGTCGCAGGTCCTGCTGAAGAACTCCGGGAACGCGCTGCCGCTGCGCAAGGACCGGCGCGTCTACGTGGCCGGGGCCAACGCCGACGACATCGGCAACCAGGCCGGCGGCTGGACGGTCACCTGGCAGGGCTCGTCCGGCCCCATCATCCCGGGCACGACGATCCTGGACGGCATCAGGCAGAACTCGTCCCATGTCACCTACAGCCGGGACGCGTCGGCGCCGACCGCCGGCAGCGACGTCGGGATCGTGGTGGTCGGCGAGAAGCCGTACGCGGAGGGCGTCGGCGACGTCGGCAACGGCCACACGCTGAACCTGTCCGACGCCGACCGGGCCGCGGTCGACAAGGTCTGCTCCGCGATCAGAACCTGCGTCGTCCTGGACGTCGCGGGGCGCCCGCAGATCGTCACCGACCAGCTGGCGAAGACGGACGCGTTCGTCATGTCCTGGCTGCCCGGCAGCGAGGGCGCGGGCGTCGCGGACGTCCTGTTCGGCAGGCGCCCGTTCACCGGCAGGCTCCCGGTGACCTGGCCGCGCAGCGAGGCCCAGGAGCCGATCAACGTCGGCGACCGCGACTACCGGCCCCTGTTCCCCTACGGATACGGCCTGAGGACCCGCGTCCGACCCTGACCGGCGTCCGGCGGCGGGACCGGTCGCCTTCGGGCGGCCGGCCCTGCCTTCATGGCCCCGCAGGTCATCGGCCCGCCCGCCCAAAGCCCGGTTTATCCCGCTTCCGATGGGTGAGGCTGCCTCCAGCGCCCGACGGGCGGTGCACGCTGCTGGATCGGCACAAGGGGAGACCGGGTGGAACGGGAGCCGCGGACGGCGTTCGTCCTCGGGGGCGGGGGCGTGCTCGGCGCGCACGAGGTCGGCATGCTCCGGGCGCTGCGGGAGACCGGCGTCCGCCCCGACCTCGTCGTCGGAACCTCGATCGGCGCGCTCAACGGCGTGTTCGTCGCGGCCGGGCCGGACGCGGCGGTCGAGCGGCTCACCAGCCTGTGGTCGGACGAGTCCGTCCGCGACGTGTTCGGCTCGCCCGTCCTCGCCCGGCTGTGGAGGCTCGCCCGGTCCGGCACGCACCTGCACTCCAACGAGCCGCTGCGCCGCATGCTGGACGAGTTGCTCCCCGTCCCGTCGTTCGAGGACCTGGAGATCCCGTTCCAGTGCGTCGCCGCCGGGATCGAGACCGCGATGGCGCACTGGTTCACCGAGGGCCCGCTGATCCCGGCCGTGCTCGCGTCGTCGGCCGCGCCGGGGCTGCTGCCGCCCGTCCGGGTGGGGGAGCGGCACTACTACGACGGCGGCCTCGTCCACAGCATCCCGGTCAGCCGGGCCGTGATGCTCGGCGCCACCGACATCTACGTCCTGCACGTCGGCCGGATCGAGCGGGACCTCGCGCCCCCGCGCCGGCCCTGGGAGGTCGGCCTCGTCGCGTTCGAGATCGCGCGCCGGCACCGGTTCTTCGAGGAGATGGCGAACCTCCCGGAGGGCCTGACGGTCCACGTCCTGCCCGCCGGGGCCAGGTCGCAGAAGGCGGGGGTCGACCTCACCCAGGTCCGCTACAGGAACGCGTCAGGAATCCAGGCTCACATCGAACGCGCCTATCAGGCATCTTTGAATTACCTGAAAGAGCGAGCGTGAGATGCTGCCACCCCGATTCGTGCGCCGCCTGGTGTGCACGCCCCTGCTGTTCGTCCTGACCCTTCTGGTCGTGGTGCTGTTCCCGGTCGCCTTCGTGGTGACGTCCCTGGCCGGGCGCGAGCGCAAGCGGGCCCAGCGCCTGCTCTGGTTCAGCCTCACGTGGGGGACGCGGGAGACGGCGGCCGTCCTGGAGTGCGGGTGGCTGTGGCTCCGGCGCCGCACCCACGACGACCGGCACTACGACATCATCCGCCGCTATGTCGGCGCCCTCTACGCGTCCGCGCAGCGGCGGCTCGGCCTGCGCGTCGAGGTGGACGGCACCTGGGACGGCACTGGTGACGGCCCTGGGGACGGCTCGGCCGCCGACCGGCCCCTGATCGTGCTCAGCCGGCACGCCGGGCCGGGCGACGCGCTCCTGATCGTCCACCACCTGCTGTCCGAGTACCGGCGCCGCCCCCGGGTGGTCATGAAGGCGCTGCTCCAGCTCGACCCCTGCATCGACATCGCCGCCAACCGGATCCCGAACGTGTTCGTCACCCCGGGCGGCGCCGCGGACGCCGTCGGCGAGCTCGCCGAGGGACTCGGCCCCGGCGAGGCGCTGCTGATCTTCCCCGAGGGCGGCAACTTCTCCCCGGAGCGCCGCCGCCGCGCGATCCGCCGGCTGGCCCGGATGCGCCGCGCGGACGAGGCGGCCCGCGCCGCCGCGATGCGCAACGTGATGCCGCCGCGGCCCGGCGGAGTGCTGGCCGCGCTCGACTCCGCCCCGTCCGCCGACGTGGTGTTCGTCGCGCACTGCGGGCTCGACCACATGGCCACGGCCGGGGACGTCTGGCGGCGCGTGCCGCTGACCGGACCCGTCCGGGCCCGCTGGTGGCGCGTGCCCGCCGAGGACGTTCCCGGCGACCGCGACGCCCGCGTCAGCTGGCTCTACGAGAACTGGGAGCGCGCGGACGCGTGGATCAGCGCGCAGCGGGCGCCCGCGCCGAAGTGACATCATGGACGCATGGGCGATGAGGGGTCCGTGCGGGTCGATCTGTGGATCTGGTCCGTGCGGCTGCTGAAGACCCGCTCGATGGCGTCGACCGCGTGCCGGGCGGGCCACGTCCGGGTGAACGACGAGCGCGCCAAACCGTCCACCTCGGTCAAGCCGGGCGACGTCGTCAGGCTCCGCCACGACGGGCGGGAGCGCGTCGTCGTCGTGCAGAAGACCATCCGCAAGCGGGTGTCCGCGCCCGTCGCGCAGGAGTGCCTGATCGACAGGAGCCCGCCCCCGCCGCCGCGCGAGGCGCTCATCCCCATCGGCCGCCGGGAGCGCGGCGCGGGCCGTCCCACCAAGCGCGACCGCCGCGAGCTCGAACGCGTCCTCGACCGCTACCGCATCCTGAACGAGCCCCCGAAGGACGACTAGGAGCCGGTGGCGTAGCGGCGTTCGGACTCCAGCGCCGACGCCACGTCCCGCGGGTAGGCGCGCCGCGCCCTGAGCAGCAGCAGACCGTTGCCCAGCAGCGGTATCAGCGCCAGCAGGAACACCCGGTCCAGGCCGACGCCCGCCGCCCGGCCCGCCCCGAGGACCCCCGACAGCCAGCCGAACAGCACCGGCGCGGCCGCCTCCCCGGACATGCGCACGATCGTCCGGATGGCCTCCGCGCGCCCCCACAGCCGGAAGTGGACGACGTCCAGCCGCACCGCGTCCAGCGGCGGGTTCGCCGCGGCCAGCGCGGCGGAGGCGAGCGTGAACAGCGGCAGCGCGACCAGCGCCCGGTCGGTGAGCAGCGCGGGCAGGAACAGCAGCGCCGACGCGGCGAACGCCACGCCCGGCACACCGACCCGCGAGGTCACCCGCCCCCCGCGAAGGAGCCGGTCGGCCAGCCGCCCCCCGACCAGCACCCCGGCCAGCGCCGCCGCCCCGGCGACCGGCAGGAACGCCGACAGCCCGCCCTGCCCGACCGCGTACCGCTCCATCACGAAGACCAGCGCGAACGTGCGCATCCCGGCGAAGAAGAAGTAGCCGACCGCGGACGCCAGGATGATGATCACGTTCGTGCGGATGGCGAGCACGTACCGGGCCGCCTGCGCCAGCGTCATCCGCTCGGGGTCCTGCGCCAGGACGTTGCGCGGGTCCGGGCGCACGCCCGCCCGGTCCACCTGCCGCTGCGCGAGCTCCTCCCCGCCCCGCCCGCCGGAGGTCCCCTGCGCGCCGCGCGCCGGCTCGGGCAGCATCCTCCACAGCAGCACGGCCAGCACGAACCCCAGGCCCGCGACGAACCAGAACGAGACCCGCCAGCTCGCGAACGCGGCGATGTTGCCGCCCGCCAGCAGCCCGAACCCGACCCCGACCAGCTCTCCGGCGAGGATCCGCCCGTACGTCGCGGCCCGCTCCTCGGGCGGGAACAGGTCCCCGATCAGGGACGCCACCGTGGGTCCCGCCGTCGCCGTCACCGCGCCCAGCGCCACCCGCGACGCCAGCAGCCACTCGTACGACTCCGCCAGCCCCCCGAGGACCATCGCGGCGCTCCACAGCACCACGCTGCCCGCCAGCAGCGGCACCCGCCGCACCCGGTCGGTGAGCTGCCCCACCGGCACCGTCGCTATCGCGCCGACCGCCGCCGGCGCGGCCGTCAGCACCCCGACCTGCGTGTTGCCGATGTGCAGGGAGCTGCGCAGCTGGTGGACGATCGCCCCGATGACCCCGGTGTCCGCCGCGTTCAGCGCGAGGACGCAGGCCATCAGCACCACGACGCGCGCCCGGCGCCTCCCGCCCAGCCGGTCCGCCAGCGCGGTGCTCATCCGCCTCCACGGCCGCGGGGCCGACGCCGGTGCCATTGCGCTCTAGTGCCCTCGCGCGGCCGGGGTATGTCCCGGCCGCGACCGTGATGACCTGGGGTTCCGCTGTCCGCCCTGCCCCGGCGTCAGTCTCCGCGCGCCCCGGCGGGCGGGGCGATGAGCGCGTACATCAGCAAAATGCACAGCGCGATCGTCAGCACCGACCAGATCGGGAACGCGGCCAGGAACGCCAGGTGCCCGAGGGCGGCGAGGAAGGCGAACACGACCCCGACCACCCGCGCCCACATCTTCCCGGTCAGGATCCCGACGCCGACGACGACCTGCAGGGCGCCGAGGACGAGCCAGTACCAGCCCCACGCGGTGAAGTTGAAGACCAGGATCTGGTTGGAGTTCACGACGTAGTAGCTGTCCTTGAACAAGGCCACCACCCCGTCGATGACGTTGAACGCGCCCACCACCATGGAGAGCACTCCCGCGAAGGTGAGCCATCCGGAGAGCTGGTAGCTCTGGCCCGTCGATACCGATCGGCCCCCGTGGGTCATCCTCGTCGTCATGAGACCTCCCGATCGAGCTGCATGTTCATGTCGAGAAGTCCCCTTTATTGCATATTAGGCAAACCATGCCGCCCAGTTATTTGACGTCCCTTTGAGGCAAATGTGGCGGCGGTGTGCCCCCACCGTCCGCTCCGCCCGCCGGGCTTCGCGGTCCGGCCTCCCCATGTTGTGCAAGAAGTCTTGCGCAATAGTTCTTGTGCATGTGACGATGGTCGCATGACCGAGCCGAACGACGTGCCCAAGGTGACCGACTCGCGAGTGCTGGCCGCGATGTCGCACCCGCTCCGGCGGCGCCTCCTGGACGTCCTCAAGGTCCACGGCCCGTCCACCGCCAGCACTCTCGCCGACCGGACCGATCAGGCCGTGGCCAACATCAGCCACCACCTGAAGGTGCTCGCCGCCGCCGGCCTGACCGTCGAGGCGCCGGAACTCGCCAGGGACCGCCGCGAACGCTGGTGGCGGCTCGCCGCACCGGAACTCCGCTGGGTCACCGGCGACTTCGACGACGACCCCGCCCGCCAGGCCGTGGCCGGCGCGGCCGTCTCGCTCGCCCTCGACCGGCAGATCGGCCTGGTCCGCGCCTGGCACGCCGTCCGGGAGCAGCGGGGGGCATGGAACGGCGCGGCCTTCTCCGCCGACACGTGGCTGCACCTCACGCCCGCCGAACTGGGCGAGCTGGAACAGGAACTCCTCGCCCTGCTCGCCCGGTGGGAGCGGCGGGACGTCCCGGACGACGGGCAGGCCCGCGAGCCGGTCTTCCTGTTCGCCCACGGCGTCCCGGCCGAACCGTGACCACCGCCCCGCCCGCCTCCGCCCCCGCGCGCGGCGGCCTCGGCGGGCACCGCGACTTCCGCCTGCTCTGGATCGGCCAGGCCACCGGCAGGCTGGGAAGCAGCGTCACCGGCGTGGCCCTTCCGCTGGCCGCGGTCGCCGTCCTCGACGCGAGCACCTTCCAGGTGGCGCTGCTCTCGGCCGCGGCCTGGGCGCCCTGGCTGCTCCTGGGCCTCCCGGCGGGCGCCTGGGTCGACCGCCTGCCGCGCCGCCCGGTGATGCTCGCCTGCGACCTCTCGGCCCTGCTGCTCTTCCTCAGCGTCCCGGCCGCCGCCTGGCTCGACCGGCTGACCGTCGCCCACCTGGCGGCCGTCGCGCTGGGCGCCGGCTGCGCGGGCGTGTTCTTCCAGACGGCCTACCAGGTCTACCTGCCGTCCCTGCTGGACCGCGGCGACCTGGCCGCGGGCAACGCCAGGGTGCAGGCGACCGAGGCCGCCGCCCAGGTCGGCGGCCCTGGGCTGGCGGGGCTGGTCATCCACCTCGCGGGAGCGGTGAACGCCGTCCTTCTCGACGCGGCGAGTTACCTCGTCTCGGCCGCCTGCCTGCTGGCGATCCGGACCCGCGAGGCCCGCCCCGCCCGCGACCGGCGCGGGACGCTGCGGCAGGAGATCGCCGAGGGTCTTCGCTTCGTGGCCCGCGACCCCTACCTGCGGGTGCTGACCCTGTTCTCCGCCGCCAGCAACATCTGCCTGTTCGGGTACCAGTCGATCCTGGTGGTGTTCCTCGTCCGCGAGGTCGGCGTCAGCCCGGCCACGGTCGGCGTCCTCGCCGCCGCGACCAGCCTGGGCGCCGTCCTCGGCGCGGCCGCGGCCTCCGTCCCGTCCCGCCGCTTCGGCTCGGCCCGCACCCTGCTCGCCGCCGAGATGGGCGCCGCGCCGTTCGGCCTGCTGGTCCCGCTCGCCGCACCGGGCGCGGGGCTGCTCCCGGCCTTCGCGGGAGGGTTCGTCATCGCCGCGGGCGTCGCCGCGGGCAACGTCCTCAAAGGGACCTTCCGGCAGGCCTACAGCCCCCGCCCGCTGCTCGGCCGGATCACCGTGAGCATGCAGCTGGTCAGCTACGGCACCATTCCGCTCGGCGCCCTGCTGGGCGGCGCACTGGGTACGGCCCTGGGCGTCCGTCCCGCCATGTGGATCACTACGGGCGCGCTGGCGCTCTCAGGGCTGACGCTCCTGGCAGGCCCCCTCCGCCACGACCGAGACCTCCCGTCGAGTCCCGGCTGAGCGCGGGTTCAGCCCGGCGATCCAGGCTTGCGCGCCAGCACGAGCCGTCCCCGCGGACTGCCGTCCTCACGCGTCCCCAAGGCCGCCAACGGGACGGTCGTCACCCCGAACCCGGCCGCTGCCAGATCGCTCCGGAGCGCGTTCAGCGGACAGGTCCGGTAGTACATGACGAACGGGGGACGCCACACCGCGTTCCGGACCCGCATGACCAGATCGAACCCGAGCAGCGCCCAGTACAGGCGGGACATGATGGGCGGCGGCGCCCCCACGGGGAAGGCGAAGAGCCCGCCGGGCCGCAGCGCCCGGTACACCCCGCCGAAGAGCGCGGGCCGCTCCGCGGGCAGCAGGTGCCCGAGCGCCCCGAAGGTGACCGCCAGGTCGAAGGCTCCGTCGAAGGGCAGGGCCCGGACATCGGCCCGCACCCATCCGGCCTCCGGATGAGCCCGCCGCGCCTGTTCGAGCATGCCCGCGCTGAAGTCGACGCCCGCACTGCGCGCATCGCACACCCGTCCGAGCACCTGCATGCCCGCGCCCGTGCCGCAGCACACGTCCAGGCCCTCACCGAACGGCCCGTACGGCAGCAGCGCCTCGGCGGTCGCGTCGAGGACTCTGTCGGGCGTCCGGAAGGGCGTCTCGTCGAACTTCGGAGCCAGCAGGTCGTACCCGCGCTCGACCGACGACAGCGCCTGAACCGCCAACTCCCGCAAGGAAGGGCCCCGAGCCGAGAACACGCCCCAACCCTACTTCCAGGGAGCCGGAAGCCCGCGCCTCACTCCTCGGCGCCGCGCTCGGCGCCCGGGCCAGGTGATCGGAGGGTGAGGAGGGCGCGGTCGGTGACCGCGCCCTCCCTGTCGACGCCCGGTGACCTACGAGGCGCGGCTGAGGAAGGACCAGCCGATCTTCGCCGTGTCACCGAGGATTCTCAGGTCCCGCTCCAGGCTGGCGCAGTGCGCGTCCTCGATGTCGTCCTCCGACCGCCGAAGCAGGAACCCTTCACTCTGCGGTTCCAGGCCAATGCTCCTGTTCCCGAACGTGCTGTACATGCCGGGCCGGCCGATGGTCGTCGCCCAGTCCCACTCCCTGTACACGGAAGAGGGCAGGACTTCTTTCATCAGCTGCCGGTCGAAGCGCAGCAGGGGACGCGGGTTGGCCATCGACATGTGCCCGCGGAGCACGTGGTACACCTCCAGGAACTGGTCGAAGGTGCCCTTGCGCAGAACTTTCCCGCGGCGGGTCGCCCGAGGGTCGTCGGAGCCGCGGCTCGCGTCCGTCCCCCGGGTGTCCCGCATCGTCCGGACGTGGACGAGCCTGAACGGGACGCCGTCCTTGCCGATCCGCCACTGGCGGAAGAGCGGCGCACGGCCGTCCTCCAGGAACATCAGCGAAGCTCCGACGGCGGCCGTTGGCACGAACACCGGGGAGATCGCTGTGGCGATCAGCAGGTCGAGCGCCCTTTTCTCAGCGCTGAGAGTCCAGGCGGGTCCGGTCAGATTCGCTCCAGGGAGATCCGAGATCGTTTCCCGGATCGCCCCGAGCCTCTGCTGCAGTGCATGCAGCGGTTCTTGTTCTTTCATTTCGTTTGCGGGCACAGGATCAAGGTGCCCCCTCCTTCAGCCCTACTCTGTCGGCGGGACGAGGGGGAAGCCACCTATTCCGGTCCGTCACTGCATGAGTCTCCGGACGACCGCACACTGCGACGCCGACCGAAATATCGAGGCGACCGCTCAGAATGGCTTGGGCCGGAATCGCGGATCGTTCCCGAACCGGGTCTTCCTTGAAGGCCGAAGCCGCGCTGTGCCGGTTCGGGTTCCGAGCCGGTCAGGGCCGTACGGGGGCGGGTGGGATGTCGGCCAGGCATGAGGTGCCGGGGACCCGCAGGTCGCGGATGAAGCCCGTCTGGATCGCGGCCACGCAGCCGCTGGGTTCCTGTTCGGCCACGTGACCGACGTTGGGCACCTCCACCACCGCGGCGCGGCGGAACTGGCGCGCGGCCTGCCGGCCCACGGCCGTCGGGGTGTTGGCGTCCAGGTCACCGGACACGACCAGCACCGGGACGTCGGGGAACGGCCCGCCGGTCGGCTGCACAGGGCCGCGGCGGTCCGGCCAGCGGACGCATGCGTCGCCCTGGTCGTAGCTCATGCTGGTCCAGGCCGTCTTGCCGAACGGCCAGTAGGCCCGCTCGGGCAGTGCCGCGCGCCCGGCGGAGAACTGCCGGAGGCGGGCGGCGACCGGCGCCCGGCGGTTCCACAGCGTCGGGTAGTCGTTGCACATCACGGCCGCGGCCAGTTCGGGGTTGAAGGGCTGCTGCTCCTCTCGGCGGAGCGCCGACCCGCTCAGCGGTGCCACCCGCCGGGCGGCGTCGACCAGCGCCGTGGTGTCGCCGCGCAGGGCGTCGCGGACCATCGCGGGAACGTCGCCGATCCCGGCGGGGGCCGATTTGGCCGAGTCGTAGACGATCGCGGCCAGTGCGGTGTCGTCCAGCAGCCGCTGCGGGCCGTCCAGCGTGTAGGGGACCGGGCGTGCGCGCAGCCGCTGCGCGAGCCGCGCGACGTCGCGCAGGACCCGGTCGCCGTCGCAGGCGCCGGCGCTGCGCCCGCACACCAGCCGCAGCGACCGGCGGGCGGCGCTCGCGTTGGGGCGCGCCCACATGTCGAAGTCGAGCGGGTAGGCGCTGGAGAGCACCACCGAGCGCACGCGGCCCGGATGCCGCTGGGCGTAGACGGTCATCAGGTAGGTGCCGTAGGACTCTCCGAGCAGGTCCAGTCGCTCGATCCGCAGCTTGGCGCGGACGGCGTCGATGTCGTCGGCGGTCTCGGCCGAGGTGTAGCCGCGCCCGCGAGCCCCGAGGGTCCGGCCGCACTCGCCGATCGCCCGGACGAAGCCGTCACGGGTCGAGGGCAGCGAACCGAGGGCCCCGCAGGCGATCGGGTCGGAGCGATTCACCCCGCGTGGATCGACCAGGAGAAGGTCGTGGTCCTCCAGCAGGGCGCGGTACATCTGCGCGTACTGGGAGGCGGACGCGATCGCGGAGTTGCCGGGACCGCCGGGGTTGATGGTCACCGTCCCCTTGACGGGCCGGGAGGTGTCGCGGTGCCCGATCAGCGCATAGGCCACGGTGGTGCCGCCGAGTTCGGGACGCGCCCGTACCAGCGGCACCCGCACCGTCCCGCACACCGCACGTGCCACCGGCACGCACTCGGCCGGCCCGCTCCGCGGCGTCCCGGCCGCCCCTGCCTGCCCGGCGGCCATGCCGCCGGACGCGATCACGGCGGTCGCGGTCGCCAGCATGCCCGCCGTCCTGAAGATCAGTCCCATACGGGGAGCATGATCGCTCGCTGGCCGAGCGCGCATCGTCCCACAAGGGGAACCCGCCGCCGATACCCGAGAGGGACTCGGCCTCGGTGCGCACCGAGGCCGGGATGCGCGGGCGACCGCCGCGAGTCGCCCGCCCGTTTCAGCGCGAGGGGCGGGTCGCCCGCACGAAGGCGACCCGGCCGAACCTCAGGTCGGCGTGCGCGACCTCCCGGGCGTCGTCGAACCCGGCCTCGGCGAGCAGCGCGATGACGCCGTCGCCGTGGTCACGGGACGCGACCGGGCCGTGCGCTCCCTGGGAACGCTTCGGCCAGGGCAGGTGCCGGAGCGCATGGGCGAGGCCACGGCCGTGGCCGTGCTCGTGGTGGCCCTCGTCCCCGGCGTCGGAGGAGGGCCCGCCGAAGTCGGCGACGGTGACCGTTCCTCCCGGACGAAGTGCGCGCAGCGCGGCGCGCGCGAACGCGCTCCGGCCGTCGTCGTCGAGGTGGTGCAGGGCCAACGCCGAGACCACATGGTCGAGCGAGGCGTCCTCGGCGGGGAGACGGTCGGCGTACCCCTGCACGAGCGTGAGGTCGACGCCGCGGCGCCGAGCCTTGCGGGCGGCCCTGCGAAGGGCGTCCGCGTCGGGATCGAGACCGGTCACTCGCGCGGCGGGCTGGGCGGCGATCACGGCGAACGACAGGTTGCCCGTCCCGCAGCCGACGTCGACCACCGTCTGGCCCGGTCCGATGCCGGCGAGCCGGGCGGCGCGCTCGTGCAGGGCGCGGACCCCGACCACCCTGGAGAAGACGTCATAGAACGGGAGGAGCCAGGTCTTGCCCGCTCCAGGCAGGAACGGGCGGTCCCGCTCCTCCGGGGTTCGCTGGTCGAGGATGCGTACGTCCATGGGTGGGTGCCCCTTTGCGCGTCCGGTGGCGGGTCTGCCGCGAGAAGCCGGTGGCAGACTTGGGTGCCGTCACCGTCAAGTCTTGGACATTTCGCGGCCGACCAGCAGGACATACCTTTGGAGTCATGGGACATTCTTCGGTCGGCACCTCGCTGGGCCCCCCGTCGAGGCTGCGCACGACACGGTTCGACGGGACGCCCGTCTACCGCTACCAGCAGCGCCCCGGGCTGCCTCCCGTCACGGTGACCCGCTTCGACGCCGAGACCGCCCACGCCGACCTGCCGCCGGACCACCGGCACGCCCACGACTTCCTCGTCCTCGTCTACGTCGAGGAAGGCGCGGGCTCGGTCGCCATCGGAGGCGTCGAGCGACCGCTGCGCACCGGGGAGGTCCATGCCGTGTCGCCGGGGCAGGTCATCGGCGTCACGGAGGTCGCCGAACTCGCCCACAGCCGCGCGTGGTCGGTGGCGTTCACACCGGACGCCGTTCCCGCCCTGGCCTCGGTCTCCCCGCTGACCTGGACGCACCACCCCCTGCTGGCCCTCTTCGCCCCTGGCGCGGGGCACGCTCGGGTCGCCGAATCCCACCGACCAGGATGGTCGGCGCTCCTGGCGGACCTGGCCGGGGAACTCGCCGACCCGAGCCGTCTCGGGGCGCGCGAGGCCGTCTCCGCCACGCTCACCCGGCTCCTGGTCGCGGCCGCGCGGCTGGCGCCCGCCGCCCCGGGCGGCCCGGACCCCCTCGTCGAGCGGGTCTTCGCCGAGATCGAGGCGACGTTCCGCGAACCGGTCTCCGCCGCGGACGTCGCCCGCGCGCTCGGCTACACCCCCGGACACCTCACGACCGTGCTCCGCAGGCGTACCGGCCGCCCCCTCCTCGAATGGATCACCGAACGGCGCATGATCGAGGTCCGGCGGATGCTGCGCGAGACCGATCTGCCGCTCGACGCCGTGGCCGCCCGGACGGGACTGCGCGACGCCGCCTATCTCGTCCGCCGCTTCCGCAACCGCTACGGCGTCACCCCGCAGCGCTGGCGCCGCGCCGAGCGGGCCTGGCCATGACGACGCGGTGCCGTCGGCGTCCAGCCTCGTCGACGGCGCGTCAGGGCGTCGGCGCGTCCTGCCGGTGAGGGTTGCCGCTGGTAGGGTGCCCAGCGATCCGAGGGGGCGATCATGAGCTGTGCCGCGGAGCGGCGAACCGGACCGAGCGGCAACCGGCCGGCGAAGGTGAGCCTGTTCTTCGCCGGCTTCGGCGTCGCGGCACTGGCGAGCTTCGCCACGGGCATCGCCTGGATCAACCCGGCGGTGTTCGTCGGTCTGGCGATGCTGTCCGCACTGGCGGCGATCATCGCCGGGCATGTCGGCCGCTTCCGGGGCCGCCGCCTCGACGGGGACGGGCGCGGAATGGCGCTGCTGGGGATCGTCCTGGGCTGGCTGCTGATCCTCGTCTGCGTGCTGGCGGTCGTCGTGGTGCTGGGGCTCATCACCGGCCTGGCCGTGCTCTCCGATGCCGCCGGCAGTGGATGACGCCGGCTCGCCGACTCTCACGTCGCCGGTCGCCGGGCCTTGACGTCGTTCATCCGTCGTAGGGGCGTTCAAGGGTGTGGAGGGACGGGCCGTCGACGACGGTGTCGGCGTGACCGCCGGCCTTGGAGCCGACCTTGAGTTCGATGAACTCGTGGCCGCCACCAGCGTAAATGAGCGAAACCGGAAACGTGATGAAGGTGCCCTCGGTGTTCCAACTCGTCGACCGAGCGCTTCCGACGTCGAAGGTCACGAGACGCGGCCCGCTCGACAGAAACGCTTCGCAGTCGGAGTCCCGGGAGCTGTCGTCCTGCATGGCGCAGGCCTTCATCCAGTTGCGGCCCCGCACGAGATCCAGGTAGCTCACCAGGGCCGCGCGAGCTCGTGCCTCGTCTCGTTCCTTCGCGGCGTGACCCTTGGAGACGAAGGACCACACCCCGATGAGGCAGCAGATCAGGAGGACAGCGAGCCAAGCTGACCGGCGCGGGCGTGCCATGGCGGTGAGGCTACGCGATGCGTCCCCGACGAGATACGACGATCACGGATCGCCGTCGACGGCAGCGCCATGTCACGACAGCGTGCAATCGTCTCCGCTTCAACGGCCTTCGCTCGACAACGGCAATGAAAACGATTAACACTTTGAAACGATCTTCCGTATCGCTTGGGTCACGCTCCTGTGAGCGACTGGAAGATCGGGTCAGAATCCGGACGTTTTCGGTTACGTTTACGGCCATATCGGGCCCCCTCGCAAGGAGTACCCCCATGCGCACGAAGACGCGCCGTCTGGCCACCACCGTGGCCGCCTCCGCCCTGCTCGCAGGCGGTCTCGGCTACCTGGCCACCCCGGCCATGGCCTACACCGAGAAGTGCACCAGCTCGCAGGACACCACGATCGGCACTCCCGGCACCAACGTCAGCGTCCACATCAAGCTGTGCATCGTCGACAGCGGCGGCTACCACCAGGCGGTCGCCAACGGGACCTTCAGCGGTGGAGGCGGCACGACCGACAAGTTCGACAACTTCGACCTCAAGGTCCGGGTGGAGCGGTACGACTCCGTCTACGACACCTACACCTGCGACTTCACCAACATGATCAACAACAACAGCAGCAGCGCCTTCTCGTGCGGCTGGGCCGTCTCCGGATCCTCCCTGAACTACGGATGGAGCGCCGACGGGGCGGTGAACTACGACATCAACCTCGACGGCCTGGGCGGCAAGACCTGGAACCTGACGGGCACCCCGACCATCTACTGAGCGGAAAACACGCGAGGCGTCCCTCCACCCGGATGGACGCCTCCCCGCACGCCGGGGGCCTGGAGCCGCCCCCGAAGCGACGGGCGCCGCCAGCCCAACCCTCGACGGTACGGTCAAGCGATCAGTGGCCGTATCGGAGGGCATCATGGCGGGTCCTGCACCTGGGCAGATCGAGCACTATGTGCAGATGTTCAAGCGATTGAGCGACCTCTCGGAGTACTTTTCCATCGAGGAGAACCTGTCGTGGACGGTGGTGCGCCCTCACAAGGCGCAGCTGACCGTGGAAGAAGTAGTACGCCGATTGCACGGCGAACCGGACGCCATCACGACGGACCGGCCCGCCGATTGCGTCTCCAACCTCGAATACGACGACCTGGCTGACACGGTTTTCCTTGAGCAGCGCGGCGACGCGGTCATCATCGTGGGATTCGGCACCGACACCGCCGAGGAAGAGACGCTGCGGCGGCTCAGCCAGAACGCCACCGTTCACACGGTGTTCTGGGCTATCAACAACTTCAACAGGCTCTCCTACATCGTCGACGGCGCGGTGGTCACCGAACTGGACACCCTGTGCCCCCTGGACCGGTGGGGTACCGACCCGGAGGCACTGACCGACCACCTCGACGCGTTGCTCGACCTCCACGAGCGTTCCGACCCGGGCCCGGACTGGGAGACCGCGATGGCCACGCTTGAGTCGTTGACCGGGCAGCGCCTCGACGCCGACTGGTTCACCCGTCCACAACTGCTCGCAAAAGTGAACCGCCGTTAGCCGCACCCCCTGCTGTCATGACCGCATTCCTCAAGTGAGAGGCCGACGGCGGCATGCCGCCGCCAAGTTCGGAGTTTCGGCAATGCTTTTCGACGTCGCCCGCAGCGAACACGTCACCTTCTTCGGCGAGGAACGGCTCGCGACCCTGCCCGCCACCGCTTTCCCGCCCTCCGCCGCGGGAACTGAGGGCGCCCGTCTCCTGCAGACCGTCGGCGTACCGACCGGGACGTTCTGGTTGCGTGAACCCGACGAGGAATCCGGTCGGCTGGCCCTCGTCCATGAGGTCGTCAACACCGAGGGCTTCGAGGACGCGGGCGAATGGCCCGTCATCGGCTGGCTCCTCAACGCCCATCTCGCCCTCGACCCCGGTTCCGGCAAGGTGCACGCCTTCGATCCCGACGAGGAGACCGCGCAAGAACTCCACACGGACGTCTCCTCTCTCGTCCAGGTCACCTTCCGTTTCCAACGCCTGCTCGACGAGTTCACCTTCAGCGGCGACGAGGAAGCCGAGTTCGAGCGCCTGGAGCGCGAGGTCGCGCGTATCTGTCAGGAGACGAGCAGCATCGACCCGCTCCCCTTCCAGGACGACGAGACCGTCTGGTCGGTGGTGGGCGACGAAATCGCCGCGGGCCAGCGCTTCAAAGGCGACAGCCCGGGAGCCCGCTCGCATCGCTGATTGGGGCCGTCGAGTCGATTTTCGGGGCCCTAAGGCCCTAGGGACCGGGCATGGCGCTCCGTAGCGTTCCTGCTGATCAGTCGGGGGACCGATTAAGCAAGGAGCAGCATCCATGCGCCAGACCGCAATACTGATCGGCCTTTCCGCCGCCGTTGTGACGGCAGGAGGGCTGGTATCGGCGACGACGCTGGGCCCCACGCCTCTGAAGGCGACGTCGATAGGCGCCCAGGAGGCCGAGGAGATCGTCGTCCATGTGACTCCGGGAGGGAAGGCGGGAACGTCCGCCAAGCGGGGGAACACCGCCTCGTCCATGGCCGAGGCGGAGAAGATCCTGGAGGACAAGGGGGCGTCCAAGGCCACGGTGCTCGTCAAGGGCGGCACCTACAAGGACGAGGAATTCGAGTGGGACTACGCCCCGGCGGGCGGGGAGTTCACCGTCCGGCCCGAGTCGGGGACGGGGCGCGTGGTCTTCGACGGCGGCGGCCGCGACGGATACTGGGCCACCGTGCGCCCCGGCGCAGCGAAGATCCACTTCAGCGGCATGACCATCCAGAACTACACCGCGGGCGGCATCCTGTTCAGGGGCGACAAGGCCACCCGCAAGAAGATCAGCGGCGGTTCCGTCCGGGACATGACCTTCCGCAGGATCGGGACCAAATACGGTTCCGGCACGGAGGGGTACGGCGCCGTCCACATGTACTACTCGTGGAACATGAAAATCGAGAGGAACAACTTCTGGAACCTGGAGAACGACACGGTGCTCAGCCGCATCCACGGCGTCTACTTCTCCAACGGCTCTGGAAAGAACTCCGTGTCGGGCAACGCCTTCTACAAGGTCAGCGGTGACCCGGTGCGGGCGAGCGACGGTGCGAGCGGAAACCGGGTGACCGGCAACAAGTTCCAGACGACCGGCTGGTACGGCCTCTTCTCCTACTTCAAGTTCGACCGCGACCCGGTGTGCGGGAAGAACAACTACTTCGCCGGCAACACATACGGGAAGGTGTACCCCCGCCCCGGCCGCAAGAAGAGCTTCAAGAACCAGCCCGTCGATTGGGACAAGCGAGGAAAGCGCGGCGCCTGCAAGCCGGACCCGATCAAGGTCGGTCCGGGCAACCGGTACCGCCCCAACCTGCGCATCAGCATGGTAGGCACCGCCGGATGACCCTCACGGCCGACCACGTCTAGACGCACAATGCCCGTGTGACCCGTCCCAGAATCCGCGTGGCCGCTTACGTGATCAGACATCGCGACGCACCCGAACTCCTCGTCTTCGACCACGTCGGCATGCCCCAAGCCGGCACCCAGATCCCCGCCGGCGGCGTCCACCCCGGCGAGGATCTGGAACAAGCCGTCCTGCGCGAGGTCTTCGAAGAGACCGGCATGCGCACCGTCACGGTCGTCAACCAAATCGCCGTGGAAAACAAACCCCACCCCGACACCAACCAGCCGCGCAGGACCACGTACTTTCACCTTCAAGCGCCCGCAACCACCGCAGACGCATGGAACCACACGGTAAGCAGCGATGGAGACGACGCCGACCTGACCTTCGCCTGCCGTTTCCACCCGCTACCGCTGACCCAGCCCCTGGCAGATAACCAAGACACCTGGCTGAACAGCATCAACCCCCAATGGGCCACCACGACCAACAACCGCCACTAAACCGCCGTACCAGGGGTGGTGCCCACCGGCAGTCAGCGAACATCGGTTAAGGACAAGCGCACGGCGCCGTCCTCTGTCCAAGGAACGAGTCGAGGGCGTTGACGTTAGTGGAGTGCGGGATCCAGTTCGTCCCGGCAGAGCTCCAGGAGTCCGAGACGGGCAGGCAGGGGCGTCGGTTGGCAGGACAGGCCCCTCGGAATCGGAGGCGGACCAGCGGCCGGCCCGGCCGCTGGTCACGCTCGTGTTCAGTGCAGGCGGGCCTTGCGCAGCAGGCCGACGAGGCCGTGCGTCTCGTCGTTCGGGCCGGCCGAGAACCAGACGGCGTCGGTGCCACCGGTCGTCGGCGTCCCGCGCAGGAGCGACCACAGGCCGTCGATCTCGATCGGGCGGCCGTCTGGCCGGCGCAGCGCGCCCCGCCAACGGCCATGCCGGGTGAAGGCGTTGATCCGGCCGTCGCCGAAGTTGCCGACGAGGACGTCTCCGGCGAAGTCACCGAACGATCGGGGCGCGATCACCAGCCCCCACGGCGCGTTCAGCGGACCGCGGGAGGCGAAGCGGTGATGGAAGCGACCGAACCGCCGGTACTCCACGACGAAGCCGAGCCCGGGGCCGGGGACGTCGTCCTCGGCGTCCGCATCCTGCTTGGCGTAGGTGACGAACACGGAGCGGCCGAGGACGGCGACGTTGAACGGCGCGAAGCCTCGTGGGATCGACGGGTCATTGAAGCGCTTGCCGGGCAGCCTGAGCCGCCGGAACCTACCGTCGAAGACGTCGATGCGTCCGTTGTGGAAGTCGGTCGCCAGCAGGAACGCCCCATGGCGGGTGTGCAGCAGCGCCAGTCCCTTGTAGATAGCGCCTCGCGCGCCCGCCACGCGGACTGCGGTGGTCCCCGTGTTGCGGTTCCATGCGGTGATCGCGCCGCTCTCGCTGCTGAAGATGAAGGTGGCCGGCGCGCCCTTCACCGCGAACTCGGCGGTGTTGTTGAACACCTCTCCGGTGGGCGCGCCGCCCTCGACGGTGACTTCCAGCGCCTGCTTCCTCACGCCTTTCGCGCCGCCCGCGTACACGGTGGCGACGCCGGTGCCGTTGTTGGCGGCCCACAGCGGCCCGGTCGGGCTGAGCGCCAGGCCCCATGGGTTGACGAGCTTGGGGTCCTGAAGAGGCGCCCGGCCCGGGATGTCGGAGACCAGGTCGGTCTCGGTGAACCGGGTGTGCCGGCCCAATCCGTCGGCGCGGTCCGGGGATTCGGCGGACGCGGGACGGGTCGGGGCCATTCCTGCCAGCAGGGCCAGGGCGGCCATGAGCATACCTAGAGTTCTTCGCATTCAGATCTCCCTGAATCGATCAGCGGGTCCGGTCGGACCGCGGCGATAATTACCCCGGGCAGGTTCGGCGAATCCGGCCGCCGCACCACGCGACGGAATCCTGACCAACAACGATGGCCGCTTTACGTTTCGGGGCGATCAGTGCACCGCCCCGTAAACCCGAGCCCGAGGAAGCAACCTCATGAGCTGGAAACCACCAACTCGGCCCGCCCGGACACCCAACTCGCGGCCTGAGCTGCAGGAAGGCAGGACGAGGGGCCATCCACGGTCAGAGCACCAGAAGCCCCGCGGCAACGATCGCCCCGCTTTCGCGCACCCAACCACGCAAGGCGATCGTCTCGGACCTCAGCCACGGGATCGCGCGCGAGTCAGGAGATTGACGCCCTCACACCAAGCCTCGGTAGCGGCGTCAGATGCCTACGACTTTGCAGTAATCACTCTTACTAGATTGGTCGGCCGCTGGAGACCACGATCTGCTCCGCCCTATTTCTCGCGGGGGAAATTTCGCGAGTTAGATCAACACCATATATTCAAGGGACCTGGCCTCGTTCAGCTAAAAGTCGGCGTGGCGTCAGGGTGTCCTTGTCCAGGAAGGTCAGCCCGAAATGTCACCGAGAAGGCGCGCGAACCCGGCCTCGCCCGGTCCGGCGTACCCGCCGACCAGAACGAGTGGCGGCGCGGCTGGCCTGCGCCGGTTGCTGTCAAAATGAGACGCCCCGGGCCGCATGGCTCCGGGGCGTTTTCGCTGGTCTTTGAGGTGGGCAGGGGCGGGGTCGAACCGCCGACCTTCCGCTTTTCAGGCGGACGCTCGTACCGACTGAGCTACCTGCCCAGGACGCGTGTTGCGTGCGTCTGGCGGTCCTGACGGGATTTGAACCCGCGGCCTCCACCTTGACAGGGTGGCGAGCACTCCTAACTGCTCCACAGGACCTTGCGTCTCCGAGCCTATCGGCTCTGGAGGGGTGTCTTGGCCGGTGTTCCCGGCGCTTGGCGACGTCCGAGAGCATACGCGATGGCCGAGGGGGTCGCCAACTCGGTTACACCGGGCGGGTGGGGGGACGATCCGGGCGGGGAGAAACCGGGCGGACAAGAGTGTTTCGTGTTTGTGCTTGGGGCTCCTACTCTGTCCGAGTTGCGCAACGGTGCGTGATCGGAGGGTGGCGCTGTTCCCCCCTTGCGGGGGCGGCTGTAGAGAGGAGGCCGCGTGGTCGCGAAGCTCCCAGACCAGAGCGCGGAGGACTACCAACGCGGGCTTGGGACCCGCCAGATCCAGATGCTGGCCATCGGCGGGACGATCGGCACCGGGCTGTTCCTGGGCGCCGGGGAGAACATCGCCAAGGCCGGGCCCAGCCTGATCCTGACGTACGCGGTGGCGGGGCTGGCGCTGTTCTTCGTCATGCGGGCGCTCGGCGAGCTGCTGACGTACCGGCGGGCGGAGGGCGGGTTCGCCGGGTATGCCCGGGAGTTCCTCGGGCCGTTCTGGGGTTACGCCACGACCTGGACGTACTGGATCATCTGGGTGACGACCGGGATGGCGGAGCTGACCGCGGCCGGCAAGTACATCCAGAAGTGGTGGCCGGGCGTCGAGCAGTGGCAGACGGCGCTGGTGGCGCTGGTGGTGCTGTTCACGGTGAACCTGATCTCGGTGAAGCTCTTCGGCGAGCTGGAGTTCTGGTTCGCGATGATCAAGGTCGCGGCGATCGTGATGATGATCCTGGTCGGGCTCGGGGTGCTGGTGTTCGGGTTCAGTGACGCCGGGGACACCGC
Source organism: Actinomadura sp. NPDC000929 (assembly GCF_040492065.1). Classification (NCBI taxonomy): domain Bacteria; kingdom Bacillati; phylum Actinomycetota; class Actinomycetes; order Streptosporangiales; family Thermomonosporaceae; genus Actinomadura; species Actinomadura sp. NPDC000929. Next base: position 26,612 of record NZ_JBEUPA010000111.1, read on the forward strand.
GCGGGTCGGGAACCTGTGGGACCACGGGGGCGTGTTCCCTGAGGGGGCCGGGGCAACGATCATGACGCTGCAGATGGTGATGTTCGCCTACCTGGGCGTCGAGCTGGTGGGCGTGACGGCGAGCGAGGCCAAGGACCCGGAGAAGAACATCCCGCGGGCGATCAACGCGCTGCCGGTGCGGTTCGCGCTGTTCTACCTGGGGTCGCTGCTGGTGATCCTCGCGGTGGTGCCGTGGACGGCGTTCAAGGGCGGGGCGAGCCCGTTCGTGCTGGCGTTCGACCGGATCGGCATTCCGGGCGGGGCGGACATCGTCAACTTCGTGGTGCTGACCGCGGCGCTGTCGTCGTGCAACGCGGGCGGGCTCTACTCGACGTCCCGGATGCTGCGGACGGCCGGTGTGAACGGGGACGGGCCGAAGGTGCTCGGACGGCTCAACGGGCGCGGTGTGCCCGTGCTGACCGTCGTCATCTCCGCGCTGGTCATGGGGATCGGCGTGGTGGTCAACGCGGTCGTGCCGGAGAAGGCGTTCGAGTACATCACTTCGGTCTCCACCGGTGGGGCCCTGCTGGTGTGGACGGTCATCCTGCTCGCGCACATGGCCTACCGGCGGCGGTCGGCGGCCGGGGAGCTGCCCAAGTCGCCGTACCGGATGCCGTGGGCGCCGTACACGAACTGGGCCGTGCTGGCGTTCTTCGCCTTCGTCACCGTGACGATCGCGTGGGAGGCCGACACGCGGATCGCGCTGTACGTGATGGCCGCCTGGGCGGCGCTGGTCGTGATCGGCTGGCCGTTCGTCCGGCGCGGCTCGCAGGAGGCGCGGGTCCCCGTCCCGCTCGCGGAGGAGAGCACGAGCGCCTGATAAGGGCATCCCACGGCGGGGAGGCGCCCGCCGTGGGATGATCCCTTATGGCGGTTCCTTCCTCCGGAGGCGCGCGTGACCAGCATGCTTGAGATCCGGGTGCGGTGGGTCCTGCTGGTCGTGGTGGGCGTGGCGAACGTCATCGGTTCGCTGGTGGTGCTGCTGTTCGCGACGTTCGTGGTGCCCGATCCTCCGTTGGACGACCGCGACTACGTGCATCTGGTCAACGCGGTGGCGTTCTTCAGCTATCCGGTGGTCGCGGCGCCGGCGGCGCTCCTGTGCGGTCTGTGGCTGTGGCGGCCCGTGGTCACGTTCGTCCGGGACGGGGGAGAGCCCGACCGGCGGCAGCGCCGGGCCGTGCTGCTCGGGCCGCTGCGGCTGACGCTGCTCGTCGGGGCGCTGTGGGCGGTCGGCGCGCTCGGCTGGGCGGCGCTCGACCTGATGCTGTTCACCGGACGGCTGGCGGTGAAGACGGGGCTGACGTGCCTGCTCGGCGCGGGCACGACCTGCACGATCGTCTACCTGCTGTCGGAGCGGCTGCTGCGTCCGGCGGCGGCGCTGGTGCTGGGAGCGGAACGTCCGAAGAGGCTCCGGCTGCCCGGGGTGACGACGCGGGTGATGCTCGCGTGGGCGCTCGGGACGGCGATCCCGGTGTTCGGGCTGATCTGCGTCGCGATCGCCGCGCTGGCCTCGCCGGACATCAACGTCACCCAGCTCGCGATCACGATCCTCGGCCTCGGCGGCGCCGCGCTGCTCGCGGGGGTTTGCGTGATCTACATGGCGACGCGGGCGATCGCCGACCCGATCAAGGCGGTGCGCAGCGGGATGGCGCAGGTCGAGCGGGGGGACCTCGGCGCCGAGGTGGACGTGTACGACGCGAGCGAGGTCGGGCAGCTGCAGGCCGGTTTCAACCACATGGTCGCGGGGCTGCGCGAGATCGAGTGGCTGCGCGACCTGTTCGGGCGGCATGTCGGCGAGGAGGTCGCCGACCTGGCGCTGGAGCGCGGCGTCGTCACGCTCGGCGGCGAGACGCGCGAGGTGGCCGTGCTGTTCGTGGACCTGACCGGGTCGACCCGGCTGGCCGACACGCGCAGCCCGGACGAGGTGGTGGGGCTGCTCAACCGGTTCTTCGGCGTGGTGGTGTCGGCGGTGGCGAAGCACGGCGGCTGGATCAACAAGTTCGAGGGGGACGCGGCGCTGGCGATCTTCGGGGCGCCGACGCAGGTGGAGGACTCGGCCGGCGGGGCGCTCGGCGCGGCCCGGGAGCTGGCGGTGCGGCTGCGCGCCGAGGTGCCGATGCTGGACGCGGGGATCGGCGTGTCCGCGGGCCCGGTCGTCGCGGGGTACATCGGGGCGGAGGAGCGGTTCGAGTACACGGTGATCGGCGATCCGGTGAACGAGGCGGCCCGGCTCAGCGACCTCGCGAAGGACGAGGAGGGGCGGGTGCTCGCCTCGGCGACCGTGCTGGAGCTCGCGCACCTCGCCGAGTCCGACGAGTGGGACCTCGGGCGGTCGGTGACGCTGCGGGGGCGGAGCCGTCCGACGCGGCTGGGCACGCCCCGGCGCCCCGCGCGTCCCCTCGTCCCCGCGCCGCGGCGGCCCGGGCCGGAGACGGGACGGGCGAGGTTCCCGCGCCCGCTCAGGCGCAGCAGGAGGCTGCTGTTCGGGGCGCTGGTGCTGGCGAAGGCGGCCAAGAGCGCGCGGGCCGCGGGGCCGGGCGGCGCGGAGGAGCCCGGAGGGGATTCCGGCGGTCCGGCCGTGTCTGACTCGTCCTGACGGGACCCGCTGCGTATCGTCACCTTCGGTACACAGTCTGCTACCGATCCGTAACTCCGGCGTCACCGGACGGTCCGAGGGTTGGGGCGGACAGCCCCGGCTCCCGAGAGGTGACTGATGCACCGGCGGAATCGTCTCGCGCTCATCGCCGTCCTGGCCACCGCGGCCGTCGCCGTCCCGGCGGCGCCCGCCGGCGCCCGGCCAGGCCCCGACCCGCTCCTGTCCGTGCTGCCGGGCGCCCCGGAACCGCGGCCGCGCACCGCCCCGGTCCGGGCTCCGGATCCGGACTCCGGCGTCCTGGACGTCGCGCACCGCGGCGCGTCCGCGTACGCGCCGGAGAACACGCTGGCGGCGTTCCGGCTCGCCCGGGCGAGGAAGGCGGACATGTTCGAGCTGGACGTCCAGGAGACGAAGGACCACCAGCTCGTGATCATGCACGACACGACCCTCGCCCGGACGACGAACGCCGAGGAGGTCTACCCGGGCCGCGGGCCGTGGAAGGTCGCCGACTTCACCCTCGCCGAGATCGGGAGGCTGGACGCCGGCGGCTGGTTCGCGAGGAGGTACGCGGGCGAGCGCGTCCCGACGCTCGGCCAGGTGCTGGCCGCGATGCGCGGGCAGGGCCTCGGCCTGCTGCTGGAGATCAAGAGCCCGGAGCTCTACCCGGGCGTCGAGCGGCGCATCGCGGCGGAGCTGAAGCGGTCCCCGTCCTGGCTGCGGTACGACCCGCGGGGGCGGCGCCTCGTCGTCCAGTCGTTCGACTGGGCTTCGGTGCGCCGGTTCCACTCCGTCCTGCCGAAGGTGCCGACCGGCCTGCTGGGCACTCCGAAGGCAGCGGACCTGCCGAAGCTCGCGAAGTACGCGGACCAGGTCAATCCGCCCTTCGGCGGCCTGACCGGGTCCTACGTCGACGCGGTGCACGACGCCGGGATGGACGTGCTCACCTGGACGGTCGACGACCCCGGCGCCATGGAGCGGGCGATCGACCTCGACGTGGACGGGATCATCACCAACCGGCCGGACGTCCTGCGCGGCGTGGTGAACGACTCCGGCGAGCGGGCGGCCTGATCAGGCGGGCCACCGGCGCGCGCGGGCGATCAGCGCCCGCGCCGCC
>NZ_JBEUPA010000112.1:0-30153 GCF_040492065.1 Actinomadura sp. NPDC000929
GCCCGGTGAGCGGTCCGGGCGGGGTCGCCTCCGCGCACCGGGAGGCTCAGCGCTGCGCCGACGCGCTGCTGGCCCTCGGACGCCGCGGCGACGGCGCCGGCGCGTCCGAGCTGGGCTTCGTCGGCCTGCTCATCGGGGACGACCGCGACGTGACGGGCTTCCTCGGGAGCGCGCTCGGCGCCGTCCTCGACTACGACGAGCGGCGCGGCACGGCCCTCGTCCAGACCCTGGAGGCCTACTTCGGGACCGGCGGCAGCCTGTCGCGGACGGCCGAGCGCCTGCACATCCACGTCAACACCGTGAGCCAGCGCCTCGACCGCATCGCCCGCCTCCTCGGCGACGACTGGCAGACCCCCGAGCGGGCCCTGGAACTCCAGCTCGCCCTGCGCCTTCACCGTCTCTCCCGCTGAGCACGCCGCGACGCGGCGCGCCGCCCCCTTCCGGGGACGGCGCGCCGCTGACTCGGTTCGTGTCAGACCGAGGCCTCGACCTTGGTGTCCTTGCTCTCGGGGGCAGGGCGGGCGCGGGACGCACGGGCCGCGACGAGGTCGCGGGCGGTGCCCCAGACGCCGCGGCGGAACAGCAGCACGACCACGATGAAGATCGCGCCGGTGATGATCCCGGTCTCCTCGAACCCGGCGGTGGCCAGGTAGTCGTTCAGCTCCACGACCAGCGCGGCGCCGATGGCCCCGCCCCACAGGGTGCCGATGCCGCCGAGGACGACCATCATCACGGCCTGGCCCGAAGTCGTCCAGTACACGCCCTGCAGGGACGCGAAGCCGTGCCCGACGGTGAACAGGCCGCCCGCGAGGCCCGAGAGGGCCGCCGACAGGACGAAGGCGAGCAGCTTGTAGCGGTCGATGCTGTAGCCGAGCGCCCGCGCCCTGTTCGGGTTGTCGCGGATCGACATCAGGACCCTGCCGAAGGGGGAACGGACGATGCGCCAGGCGACGAACAGCCCGGCCAGGATGAACGGCAGCGCGGCGTAGTAGAAGAAGAACGGGTCGGACAGGTCCACCCCGAACAACTCCCGGGGAATGCCCTGCAGGCCGTTCTCGCCGCCGGTCGCGTCCCTCCACTGGTTGGCGATGAAGTACACCATCTGTGCGAAGGCCAGCGTGACCATCGCGAAGTAGATGCCGCGCAGCCGCACCGACAGGAAGCCGATCGGGACGGCGAGGGCGGCCGCGAAGGCGGCGCCGCCCAGCACGGCCACGGGGAACGGCAGCCCGGAGTGCAGCGCGATCAGGCCGGTGGCGTACGCCGAGCCGCCCCAGAAGGCCGCGTGCCCGAACGACAGGAGCCCGGTGAACCCGAGCAGCAGGTCGACGGCGGCCGCGAACAGCGCCCAGCAGACGATGTCCAGGGCGACCGGCGGGTAGACGAACCAGGGCAGGACGAGCGCCACCACGAGCCCCGCGGCCAGCAGGACCGGCCGTCCGGCCAGCTTGGAGAGGATCACGAGATCTCCTCGGCGGTCACAGGATCTCCGGCGGTCACAAGATCTTCGGCAGTGACGGGATCTCTGGCGGTCACAGGGCCTCCTCGCGTCCGAACAGGCCCGCGGGTCGCCACAGCAGCACGGCGGCCATCAGGATGAAGACCAGCGTCTGCGACAGCGACGGAACGTAGTAGTTGCCGAGGGCCGACACGAGGCCGACCGCGAAGCCGGCGGCGACCGAGCCGAACACCGACCCGAGGCCGCCGATCACGACCACCGCGAACACCGTGATGATCAGGTCGGAGCCCATCAGCGGGTTGACCGCCCGCATCGGCGCGGCGAGCACGCCCGCGAACGCGGCGAGCGCGATGCCGAACCCGAACACCGGCGTCACCCAGCGGGCGACGTCGATGCCGAGGGCCCGCGACAGCTCGGGCCGCTCGGTCGCCGCCCGGACGATCATGCCGACGCGGGTGCGGGTCAGCACCACCCACACGGCGCCGCACACAAGCACCGACACCGCCAGCACGAACACCTGGTAGGTCGGGTAGGTGAACAGGCCGAGGTCGATCGACCCGTCCAGCGCGGACGGGCGCGGGTAGGGCTGCGACTGCACCCCGTACCTGCGCTTCACCAGGTCCTGGAGGATCAGGGCGAGCCCGAAGGTGAACAGGAAGTTGTAGAGCGGGTCGAGCGGCGCGAGCCGGTGGATGAACAGCCGCTCCAGCAGCACGCCCGCGATCCCGAGGACGACGGGCACGATCAGCAGCGCGAGCCAGAAGTTCACGCCGAAGGAGTCGAGCAGCACGAAGGAGCCGAAGGCGCCGAGCATGTAGAACGCGCCGTGCGCGAAGTTGACCACGCCCAGCATCCCGAAGATGACGGCCAGGCCGAGGGCGAGCAGGGCGTAGAACGCCCCGCCCACCAGCCCGTTGAACGCCTGTTGCAGCACGTCGCGGCCCGCCTAGAGGGAGCAGGACGGGTCGGGCTGCTGGAACGCCTCCGCCGCCGGGATCGTGCTGACGATCTTCTCGTAGTCCCAGGGCTCCTTGACCTCGCTCCCGGGCTTGACCTCGGCGACGTAGGCGTCGTGGGTGAGCAGGTGGTCCTCGGCGCGGATGGTGCCGGTGGAGGTGAAGGCGTCGTTGACCTTGGCGCCTTCGAGCTGCTTCACCACGTCGTCGGACTTGTCGGTGCCGCCGCGCTGCACGGCCTCCAGGTACTGGAGCGCCGCCGAGTAGTCGGCCGCGTGCACGGCCGTCGGGCGGGCTCCGGTCTTGGCCTTGAACTTGTCGGCCCAGGCGCGGTTGCCCGCGTTGGCGTTCCAGTACCAGAAGTCGGTGAAGCGGGTCCCGGCGAGGGCGTCCGAGCCGAGCGAGTGGATGTCGGTGATGAACATCAGGCCCGCGGCGAGCTTCACGCCCTTGTCGCGCAGCTTGTACTCGTTGTACTGCTTGACCAGGTTGACGAGGTCGCCGCCGGCCTGCATGGCGCCGAGCACCTGCGGCTTGGGCTTCAGGCCCGGGGCCTTCAGCAGGAACGTGGAGAAGTTGTCGTTCGGGAACGGCGTCGGGTCGCTCTTCACGACGCTGCCGCCCGCGCCCTTGATGGCCGTCGTGAACGTCTTCTGCATGTCCTGCCCGAACGCGTAGTCCGGGTAGACGATGTACCAGTTCTTACCGCCGTCCTTGGTGACGCCGGTGCCCGTCCCGTTGGCGAGCATGTAGCTGTTGTAGCCGTAGTGGAAGGTGTACTTGTTGCACTGCTTGCCTTCCAGCTCGGTCGTCGCGGCGCCGACGTCGATGAACAGCTTCTTCTTGTTCTTGGCGACGGTGGCGACGGCGAGCGCGGCCGACGAGGTGGGCACGTCCAGGATCAGGTCGGCCTTCTTGCGGTCGTAGAGCTCCTGGGCCTTGGAGTTGGCGACCTCGGGCTTGTTCTGGTGGTCGGCGGAGATGACCTCGATCTTGTCGGTCACCGCCTTGTCCCCGTACTTGGCCTTGAAGTCGGCGACGGCCATCTTCACGGCCTCGACGGCGTTCTTGCCCGAAAGGTCGGCGTAGACGCCGGACTGGTCGGTCAGCACCGCCAGCACGAGCTTGTCATCGCTGATCTTTCCCCCGCCCCCGCCGGGTCCGCCCGCGCAGCCGGCCAGCAGCGCTCCGGCGGTCGCGAGCGCGGCCGAGCGTCCGAGAACTCTCATGGGGGTCTCCCTATATTCCGAGGTACTGGAGGAGTTCGCTCTCGCGGGCGCGGACCTCGTCGTTGTCCATGGACTCGACGATCCGGCCCTCGGCGAGCAGGTGGTGGCGGTCGGCGACGGTCGCGGCGAAGTGCACGTTCTGCTCGATGAGCAGGACGGTCACCCCGGCCGCCTTGACCTCGCGGAGGATGTCGCCGATCTGCTGGACGATCAGCGGCGACAGGCCCTCGGTGGGCTCGTCGCACAGGAGCAGGCGGGCGCCGGTCCGCAGCACCCGGGCGAGCGCGAGCATCTGCTGCTCGCCGCCCGACAGCTTCGTCCCGGGGAACCGGCGCCGCTCTCGCAGGCGCGGGAAGGTCTCGTACACCCGGTCCAGCGACCAGGGGTCGGGGCCCGTCACGGGCGGCAGGGTGAGGTTCTCCTCCACCGAGAGCGTCGCGAAGACGCCGCGGTCGTCGGGCACGTAGCCGAGGCCGCGCCGGGCGCGCCTGTGCGGGCTCAGCCCGGAGATGTCCTCGTCCAGGAACCGGACCGTGCCGGACGCGCCGCGGTGCAGCCCCATCAGGGAGCGCAGGAGCGTGGTCTTGCCGGCGCCGTTGCGCCCGACGAGGGTGACGATCTCCCCCTCGTCGACGTGCAGCGACACCTCGCGCAGGGCCTGGGCCTCGCCGTACCAGGCCGACAGTCCGTCAATGCGCAGCATGGGAGTCTCCGAGGTAGGCGGTGACGACGCGGGGGTCGTGGCGGATCTCGGCGTAGGGGCCCTCGACGAGGACCTGGCCGTGCTGCAGGACGGTGACCCGGTCGGCGAGGCTGGAGACGACGCTCATGTTGTGCTCGACCATCACCACGGTCCGCCCGTCGCGCACCTTCTTGATGAGGTCGACGGTGCGGCCGACGTCCTCGACGCCCATGCCGGCGGTCGGCTCGTCCAGGAGCAGCACCTTCGGGTCCAGCGCGAGGGCCAGCGCCAGTTCGAGGGCGCGCTTGCGGCCGTAGGCCAGCGACCCGGCCGGGACGTCCGCGTGCTCGTCCAGCCCGACCTGCCCGAGCAGTTCGGCGGCGCGCTCGGAGTGGCGGCCGAGCGCCTTGTCCGAGCGCCAGAACCGCCAGTCGAGCCCCGTGCGGCCGGCGAGCGCCAGCTCCACGTGCTGGCGCGGCGTGAGCTCGGCGAACAGGCTCGTGATCTGGAACGACCGGGCGAGGCCGAGCCTGGCGATCAGCTCGGGGGGCCGCCCGGCCAGCTCCTGCGCGCCGAGCCGGACGCTGCCCGCGGTCGGCTTCAGGAATCCGGTCAGCAGGTTGAACAGCGTGGTCTTGCCCGCGCCGTTCGGCCCCACCAGCGCGTGGACGGACCCCTCGGCGACGTCGAGGTCCACGCCGTCCACGGCCCTGAAGCCGCGGAACTCCCTGACCAGGCCGCGCGCCGCCAGCACCGGGGCCTTACGGTCCGGGTCGCCCATGCGCCCTCCTCGCGCTCGTCGGGGACGGCCCGAATCGCACTCGGGCCGCCGTGACCGGGAACGCTAGGTGGCGCCCGCGGACCGGACCATGTGACCGGCACCCACATTCGGACGGCCGGATACGGGTGTGAGACACATCACGCGCAGGTCACGACCACGGGCACATGGCGGGTCGACGCGATATGTGTGCGGGCCACGTGGCAGCGGTCACAGGCGGCGCTCACCATGGCGGGCATCTGACGTCCGTCCCGAGGAGCCGGAATGCCCATCGTCCGCCCCGCCCTTACCGCCGGCACCGTGGCCGGCGCCCTCACCGCGGCCCTGGTCGCGCCCCTGGCCGCGCAGGCCGACGCGCGGCTGAGCCCCGGCTGCGCGCCCGGGCTCGCGGTGCCGGGGGCGGAGAAGCAGGTGGCCGCCTGCCTCGGCGACCTCACGACCGCGGGAACGGCCGCCTCGGGCCACACCGTCCCGGCCGACTGGGCCGGGCTGCACGCCGCCGGGACGCGCAACCCGTCCGGGGTCCCGGGCATCCAGCTGGACGGCTACTTCCCCGACACCTCGACGTTCAACGCCAACAACGGCTGGAACCACGACGCCCAGTTCGTCATCCGCCTGCCCGAGCGCTGGAACGGCGGACTCGTCGTCGCCGGCTCGCCCGGCAACCGGCGGCAGTACGCCAACGACTTCACCATCTCCGACTGGGCGCTCGCCAAGGGCTACGCCTACGCAGCGACGGACAAGGGCAACAGCGGCACCGAGTTCTTCAAGGACGGCCGCCGCCCCGGCGACGCCGTCGTCGAATGGAACGAGCGGGTCACGCAGCTCACGCGGGCCGCGAAGAGGGTCGTCGCGCAGCGGTACGGGCGCACCCCGCGCCGCACGTACGCGGCGGGGATCTCCAACGGCGGATACCTCGTCCGCTGGCAGCTGGAGAACCGCCCAGAGCTGTACGACGGCGGCATCGACGCGGAGGGCACGCTCTGGCGCGCCGGCGGCCCGAACCTGTTCACCTACCTGCCGCAGGTGCTGCGCGCCTATCCGGCCTACGCGGCCACCGGCGACCCGTCCGCCCACAAAGCACTCCTGAACGCGGGCCTCGCCCCCGGCTCGGAGTTCCTTTGGCCGTTCCACGACCAGGTCTATTGGGGGCTCACCCAGCGCGTCTACCGCCAGGAATTCGACCCCGCCTACACGGGAGAGGAGGCAGCCTACGACTACGCCACACGTCCGAGGAGCGTCCACCGTGCCGTCGCCCGCGTGGCGCTCACGGGCCGCATCCGCAAGCCCCTGATCACCCTTCACGGCACCTACGACACCCTCCTGCCCATCGGCACCGACTCCGACGTCTACGCGAAGCTCGTCCGCGCCAAGGGAAAGGCGCCCTACCGCTACTACCGCCTGGAAGCCGCCAACCACGTCGACGGCCTCTACGACTCCTTCCCCGACCGCCTGCGCCCGCTCCTGCCGTGCATGCGCACCGCGTTCACGGCCCTGGAGTCCTGGACACAGCACGGCACCACGCCACCGAAGAGCGCCACGCTCCCCCGCCCCGCATCGGGCGACACCGTGAACACCTGCTCCCTCAGCTAGGGGAACACCATGAAACCCACCCCGTTCGTCGCGGCCGCCGCGCTCGCCTTAGCGACCGTCAGCGCGTCGCCCGCGTCCGCGGCCGCCGCCGCGCTTCCCCGCCACTCGATCAGCGCCTCGTACGTCAGCGGCGTCTCGTCCGGCGGCTACATGGCCGACCAGCTCCACATCGCCTACTCCGGGACGTTCCGGGGCGCCGGCATCTTCACCGCCGGGCCCTACCACTGCGCGCGGGGCGACGTGACGACCGCGCAGCTCGCGTGCATGAACGACCTCTACGACGACGCCCCCGCGGAACTGGAGCGGACGGCCCGCGACCGCTCGGCGCAGGGACGTGTGGATCCGGTGAGCAACCTGGCCGGGCACCCGGTGTGGATCTACCACGGGACGAACGACTCGACGGTGAAGCAGTCGGTGAACGACGACCTCGCCGGGTTCTACCAGGACTTCGGGGCCGCCGTCTCCTACACGAGGACCTCGCCGTCCGGGCACGCCTGGGTGAGCCCGCTCGGCCCCAACCCCTGCTCGGCCACCTACACCCCCTACATCAACACGTGCGGCGACGACCCTGAGCGCTCGATGCTGGGGCACCTGTTCGGGTCCGTGGCATCGCCCGCGCCCTCGCCCGGCGGCACGCTCATGGAGTTCGACCAGAACGCCTACGCGCCGGGCGGGAGCGCCTCGTCCATCAGCATGGACGCGACGGGCTTCGCCTACATCCCGGCGAGCTGCCGCTCGGGGACGTGCAGGCTGATGGTGGCGCTGCACGGCTGCCAGCAGGGGCGCGGCGTCGTCGGGAACACGTTCGCGACGAAGACCCACCTCAACGAGTACGCCGACACCAACGGCATGATCGTCCTGTATCCGCAGGCCACCGCGTCCAGCTGGCTGGGCGGCAACCCGCAGGGCTGCTGGAACTGGTGGGGCTACGGCGGCGACACCGCCTACGACATGAAGGGCGGCAAGCAGGTGGAGACCATCATGCGGATGGTCCACGCCCTCGGCGGCTGACGCCTCACGGGTCGAGTTCGCCGCGTCCCACCCGTCCCAGAAAGGCGGCGAACTCGGCGCCACCGAAGCGGAGAACCGTTCCGGCGGGCGCCTTGGAATCGCGGACGAGCACGACCGGATCCCGGCCGCCGGCGGCAATGCCGGCGGCCAGTTCGACGCATTCGTCACCGGAGGCGCTACGGGTGCTCTTACGCCATTCGAGCGCGGCACCATGAGACGTCGTTGTCATTAACGGAGATTCAATGTTCTGCTAGTACGCCCTGGCGGGCGCGCAACATACGAAGAGGGGGCAGTGGGCGCGTCGGCCATGACCGAAGGCAGAGGTGTGATGAGAACCGGGGTATTACGAACGCCAGGTCACCCGCCGGGGTAGCGGATGAGCGGCGCAGCGGCGAACATGGCGGCGACGGACGCGGCGGACGTGCCGTTCACCGTCCCGGTGACCGATCGACTGACGTATCACTTTCTCATCGCGGTCGACATCGAGGGCTACAGCAAGCTGAGCACGGCACAGCAGAAGCAGGTCCAGCTCGATCTGCACGAGGTCCTGGAAAGCGCGGCGGCCGCGGCCGGTCTCGACCGGCGGGCCTGGCTGCGGCAGGTCGGCGGCGACGGCGAGATGGCGATCCTTCCGCCCGACACCGACGGGCTGCTGGTGCTCGTGTCCTATCCGCGCGCGCTGGCCGCCGCGCTGGCCGAGCTCAACCGGCAGCGCAGGCCGCCGATCAGGCTGCGGGTGGCGATGCACCACGGACCCCTGTCCGACGGGCTCTTCGGGGCGGTGGGCCAGGCTCCGATCGTCGTCTCCCGGCTCCTCGACTCGCAGGAGCTGCGGGACGAACTGCGCGCCGACCCCGCCCGCGAGATGGCTCTGATCGTCTCCTCGTCCCTCTACAGCGACATCGTCGAGACCGGATTCGAGGGCCTGGCGCCGGAGGAGTTCTCTCCCGTGGAGATCATCGCCAAGGGCGCCTCGTTCCGCGGGCACATCCACCGGAGGCCTCGCTGACCGTCAGAGCTTCGCGCGCGTCCAGGCGAGGAGGTCGTCGGCGGGGAGCGCGTTGACGACCCGCGACGCCGGCACCCCGCACCGGGCGGCCCGCTCGCAGCCGAACGGCTGCCAGTCGAGCTGCCCGGGCGCGTGGGCGTCGGAGTCGACGGAGAAGCGGCAGCCCGCCTCCACCGCCAGGCGCAGCAGGCGCTTCGGCGGATCGAGGCGCTCCGGGCGGGAGTTGATCTCGACGGCGACGTCGTAGGCGGCGCAGGCGTCGAAGACGAGCGCCGCGTCGAACTCCGACTCCGGGCGCAGGCCGCCGCGCCGGCCGCCGGCCTTCACGATGCGCCCGGTGCAGTGGCCGAGGACGTTCACGCGCGGGTTCGCTATCGCCGCGACCATCCGCTTGGTCATGGCGACGCGGTCCATGCGGAGCTTGGAGTGCACGCTGGCGACGACGACGTCGAGGCGGTCGAGGAGCTCGGGCTCCTGGTCGAGCGCGCCGTCCTCCAGGATGTCGACCTCGATGCCGGTGAGGATGCGGAACGGCGCCAGGGAGGCGTTGAGCTCGGCGACGGCGTCGAGCTGGCGGCGCAGACGGTCGGCGGACAGGCCGTTCGCGACCTTCAGGCGCGGCGAGTGGTCGGTGAGCGCGAGGTACTCGTGGCCCAGGGAGCGGGCCGTCTCGGCCATCTCCAGGATCGGGGACCCGCCGTCGGACCAGTCGCTGTGGGTGTGCAGGTCGCCCCTGAGAGCGGAGCGGAGCGCGGCCGTGGCCTCGTCCAGCGGCTCCCCCTCGGTGGCCTCCAGCCGGCGCAGGTAGACGGGGGTCTCGCCGCGCAGCGCCTCCTCGATCACCAGGGCGGTGACCTTGCCGATGCCGGGCAGCGCGGTGAGCGTCCCGTCGCGCGCGCGGCCGGCAAGCTCGTCCGGGGCCGTCCTCTCGGCGAGGTCGGCGGCCGTGCGGAACGCCCGCACGCGGTAGGTCGGCTCGTGGGCGCGCTCCAGCAGGAACGCGATGCGGCGCAGGGCTTCGACGGGCTCCACGTCTCGCACCGTACCCAGGTATGACCCGGCACGTCCCACCACGGTGTCATCCGAGCGAGACCGGGGCTCCCTAGCCTGGGTCCCATGGCCGGGGAGAATGTGACGCTGCGCGGCGTCCTGCGGGACGTGCTGCTCGCCGCCGCCGTGACCGGCAGAGCCGAACCGGCGCCGCTGAACCGGCCGTGGCCCCTGCTGCTGCGCTGGACGCGGTACGTCGGGGTGGGGCGGCTGCCCTACGGGCTGGTGGCGAACCTGTTCGGGCTGGCCCTCACCGTCGGGCTCGTCGCCGGGACGGTGTCGCTGCTGTCCACCGAGACGATGCGGCGCGGCCTCTACGTCTCCGACGGGACGAAGTTCTTCATCGCCGTCGCGGTGACGGCGCCGCTGGCGCTGCGGGACCGCCACCCGCTCGGCGCGTGGCGGCTGAGCTTCCTGGCGATGGCGCTGATCGACGTCGGCGACTGGCTGACCGTCCCCTACGTCCCGGCGGGCTCGTTCGCGGCGGTCGCGACCCTCTACACGGTCGCGGTGCGCTGCTCGCGCGACGTCACGCTGGGCGTCGCGATCATCTCGTTCGCCGGAGTGTGGATCAAGGACCCGGCGTCCGGGGCCGGGGCGTCGGTGCTGCTCCTGCTGCCGCTGGCGGTGGGGTACGCGGTCCGCGTCCGGCAGACGTCGCGGCGCGAGCTGGCCGAGCAGGAGAAGCGGCACCAGGACGCCGAGGCGGTGCTGACCGAGCGGCAGCGGATCGCGCGGGAGCTGCACGACGTCGTCGCCCACCACATGTCGATGATCGCCATCCAGGCGGAGGCCGCCCCGTACAAGGTCGAGACCGTCCCGGACGAGACGCGCCGCGACCTCGCCGAGATCCGCGCGACCGCGCTGGACGCGCTGACGGAGCTGCGCCGCATCCTCGGCGTGCTGCGCTCGGAGGACGGCGCCGACACCGCCCCGCAGCCGAGCCTGGAGCGGCTGGACGAGCTCGTCGGCAACGCGCGCGGCGCCGGGCTGCGCGTCGAGACCCGGCTGGACGGCGACCTGGCGGGACTGCCCCCCGGCGTGGGGCTCACCGCGTACCGGATCCTCCAGGAGGCGCTGAGCAACGCCATGCGGCACGCGCCCGGTTCCCGCGTCGAGGTCGAGGCGTCCTGCGAGGGCGGCATAGTGTGGCTCGGCGTCGTCAACGGTCCGCCCGCGGGCGGACCGGGGTCCGTTCCGCCGCTTCCCGGCGGCGGCCACGGGCTGGTCGGGATGCGGGAGCGGGCCGCCGCGCTGGGCGGCGAGCTGACCGCCCGCCCCACGTCCGAGGGAGGATTCGCCGTGACCGCATCGCTGCCGGTGAAGGCGCGGGAGGCGACGTGACGATCCGGGTCGTGATCGTCGACGACCAGGGGATGGTGCGCACCGGCTTCGGCGTGCTGCTGAACGCCCAGCCCGACATCGAGGTCGCGGGCGAGGCCGCCGACGGCGCGGAGGGGCTGCGCCGCGTCGCCGAGGTGCGCCCCGACGTGGTGCTGATGGACGTCCGGATGCCGGTCATGGACGGCCTGGAGGCGACCCGCCGGCTGCTCGCCGGCGCCGGGGACGGTGCCCCCAAGGTCCTCATGCTGACGACGTTCGACCTGGACGACTACGTCTACGAGGCGCTGCGGGCCGGCGCCAGCGGGTTCCTGCTCAAGGACGCGTCCGCGACCGAGCTCGCCGACGCGGTGCGGGTGGTGGCGGCGGGCGACGCGCTGCTGTCCCCGTCGGTGACGCGGCGGCTCATCGCGGAGTTCTCCCGGCTCGGGGGCCCGCGCGCGCCGTCCCGCAAGCGGCTGGAGGAGCTGACCGAGCGGGAGACCGAGGTGCTGGCGCTGGTGGCGCGCGGCCTGTCCAACGGCGAGATCGCCGGGCGGCTCGTCGTCGCCGAGCAGACCGTCAAGACGCACTTCGGGCGGATCCTGATGAAGCTCGGGCTGCGCGACCGCCCGCAGGCGATCGTCTACGCCTACGAGGTGGGGCTGGTGCGGCCCGGCGACTGACGCCGGCCGCCTCCTGTCATACCGGGGACCCATCTCGTCATACCGGGGGCGCACGGCACGGGACGGCACCGTCGGCCGATGTGCGCTGACACGTCCGATTCCTACCTTCCTGATCAGTGCTCCACTCCACTGACCGGGAAGGACCCGCCGGATGCCCAGCGTTCGCAGGACCGTCGCCGCCGTTTCGGTGCTGGCCGCGGCCGGCTCGACGGCCGCCGCGGGGCACGCCGAGGTGTACGCGCCGCCGGCACCGGCCCCCGCACTGTCGGCGCCGGCTCTCGACGCCCGCTTCCAGGCGGCCGGCCGGGACATCACGCGCGCCCTGGCCACCGCGGCGCGCGTCCATGACGAGGGGCGGACGCGGGCCCTGTCCGCCTTCGCGGGGCCGGACCGGCGGTTCCTGTCGTTCGACGCGCGAGGCGGCGGGCGCGCTGTGGAGGTCCTGGGCGACCTCAGGCACGCCGACCGGATCGCGGTGGTCGTGCCCGGCGCGGACAACTCGCTGGCCAACTACGACTCGCCCAAGTTCGTCGGCGGCGGCAGCCGGGCGCTCTACCGGCAGGCCCGCGCCGCCGCGCCCGGCGCGCGGATCGCCGTCATCGCCTGGCTCGGCTACGACTCCCCCTCGACGCTGAGCGCCGACGCCCTGACCAGCGGACGTGCCGAGAAGGGCGCGCGGGGTCTCCAGCGCCTCCTCGCCGGCGTGCACGCGGTGAACGGGCGGGCCCGGTTCGCCCTGCTCTGCCACAGCTACGGCTCGGTGGTCTGCGGCAGGGCCGCCCGGCGCCTGGCGCCCCTGCCGGTGGACGACATCGTCCTGTTCGGCAGTCCCGGCACCACCCTGCGCCACGTCTCCGACCTCAGGACGCCGGCGCGGGTCTGGGCGGGGCGGGCGAAGGGCGACTGGGTGAGGTACGTCCCCCACGTCCGGTTCGCCGGGCTGGGGTTCGGCGCCGATCCTGTCTCGCCCGGCTTCGGCGCCCTGCGCTTCGACGCCGGGACGGGTCCCCACAGCGGCTACCTGAAGCCCGGCTCCCTCGCGCTGCGCAACCTCGCCCTGATCGCTCTCGGCCGCGACGCGGAAGTCACCCGTGCCTGAGGACCGGAGCCCCGGCGAAGACGAGAACCGCGACCGGGCCGTGGACGCCCGGCAGACGCTCACCGTGTTCTACCTCATCGGTGGATACTCGGTGTGGTTCCTCTGCGTCTACGTGGCGACGCTGCTGCACGGGCCCTGACCCCGCCGGCCGCGACACACCCGGGCGCGATCGGCCGTCGCGGCGGCCGACCGGTCCGCGATGGCGATCTACCTCTGGCACCAGCCCGCATTGCTCACCGTCACCGTGGGGCCACTTTTCGCGTTCGGTAGCCTTGAGGGGTCGCACACCGTTCCCGACCAGCCGGAATGGATCGCCGAGCGCCTCGCGTGGCTGGTCGCCCCCGGCGGCGCGCTCGCCGCCGGCGGGGCACTGGCCGCCGCCTTGCCGCGACCGCGGCGGCACGCGCGGAACACGATCGCGGGGAACCAACCCGGTCCCCGGCCCGTACTTCACCAGAGGCGTCTCCTGATCCACCGGGGGGTGAGCCCGACACGCTGAACGATCTTCGATGGTAGAAAGGCGCCGATGCCGCCGCACCTCACGACGACCTCGCCGCGCCCCGCGCGACGGCGCGCCCGCCGCTTCCGCCGGGCCACCGCCGCCGCCGCGTCCATCGGGGTGGTGATGATGACGACCGCCGGGACGGGCCATGCCGACCCCTACGCGGCGCCCGTCGCGGTCCCCGGGATGGCGCCGTCGACGCTGGACGTCCGGTACGCCGCCGAGCGGCGCTCCATCGAGGAGGCCCTCAAGACCGCGGAGAAGCTCGGCGACACCGACCGGCGGAGAACGCTGGGCGCGTTCCTCCAGCCCGGACGCCGGTTCCTCTACTTCGACCCGCGCGGCCGCGGGCGGGCCATCGAGGTCGTCGGCGACCTCACCCGGGCACGGCGCGTCGCGGTCCTCGTCCCCGGGGCGGACACCACGCTCTCCGCGTTCGACAAGCGGGGCGGCAAACCCTGGTCGACGCCCGGCGGGGGCGCGCGCGCCGTCTACCAGCAGGCCCGCTCCCTGTCGCCCCAGCCCGGCCTGGCGGTCGTCGCCTGGCTCGGCTACGCGGCGCCCAAGACGTTCAGCAGCGACGTCCTCACCGCCGAGCGGGCCGCCGAGGGCGCCGTCCAGCTCCGCAAGTTCATGAAGGGCGTCCACCAGGTCAACCCGGGCGCCAGCGTGGGCCTCCTCTGCCACAGCTACGGCTCGGTGGTCTGCGGCCGGGCCGCCCTGGGCGGCTCCAACGGCGCCGCCTGGAGGCAGGTCACCGACATCGCCCTCTACGGCAGCCCGGGGACGACCACGTGGTCGGCGTCCAGGCTGGGCGGGTCGACCCGGGTGTGGGCGGGCCGAGGCGCGACCGACTGGATGGAGGACGTCCCGCACGTGCGGTTCCTCGGGCTCGGGCTCGGCCCCGACCCGGTCTCCGCGAGGTTCGGCGCCCGGGTCTTCGACGCCGGGCACGGGGGCCACAGCGACTACCTCGCCCCGGGCTCGGCGTCGCTGCGCAACCTCACCGACATCGCGCTCGGACGCGCCTCCGCGGTGACCCGCGGCTGACCCGGTTTGAGCGCTTCCGGCCAGGACACCGCGGGTGGAGTGGCACTCTGTTGTGGTGAACACCGCGAACGAGGCCGAGATCCGCGAGCAGACCACCCAGCGTCTGGAGAAGGCGATGGGGACGTTCGGCACCGCGGCGCTGACCAGCATGGAGGAGCAGCTCCCCTGGTTCCGGCGCATGCCCGCCGACCAGCGCTCCTGGATCGGCCTCGTGGCGCAGGCCGGCATCGCCGCGTTCGTGGAGTGGTTCAAGAGCAACGAGCGCACCCGCCCCGCCATCGCCGGCGAGGTGTTCGGCACCGCGCCCCGCGAGCTGCTGCGCTCCATCAAGCTCCAGCACACCATCGACATGATCCGCGTCATCATCGACGTGGTGGAGACCCGGCTGGACGAGCTGGCCGCGCCCGGCGGCGAGGCCCAGCTGCGCGAGGCCATCCTGCGCTACACCCGCGACGTGGCGTTCGGCGCCGCCCAGGTCTACGCCCGCGCCGCCGAGACGCGCGCCGCCTGGGACGCCCGCCTGGAGGCCCTCGTCGTCAACGCGGTGCTGCGCGACGAGGTCGACGACGGCATGCACTCCTGGGCCGCCGCGCTCGGCTGGACGTCCAAGCCCGTCACCGTCATCGCCGGCTTCACCCCGGAGGACGAGGAGCCCGAGGTCACCATCGACCAGATGCAGCTGGCCGCGCGCCGCGCTCGCGCCGACGTGCTGGCCGGCGTCCAGGGGCACCGGGTCGTGGTGATCGTCGGCGGTGACACCGACCCCATGGACGCCGCCCGCCCGATCGCCGCCAAGTGCGGGCCCGGCCCGGTCGTCGTCGGCCCGCAGGTCGCCGACCTCTACGAGTCCACGGTCTCCGCCCGCGCCGCCGTCGCCGGGCTGCGCGCCGCGTCCGGGTGGCCGGACGCGCCCCGCCCCGTCCTCGCCACCGAACTCCTCCCCGAGCGCGCCCTCGACGGCGACGACGACGCGCGCGGCTACCTGGTGGAGAGCGTCTACAACCCGATGCTCGCCGCCGGCGCCCCGCTCCTGGACACGCTCACCACCTACCTCGAACAGGGATCGTCGCTGGAGGCCACCGCCCGGCTCCTGTTCGTCCACCCCAACACCGTCCGCTACCGGCTGCGCCGCGTCGCCGAGCTGACCGGCCTGGCCCCCACCGACGGCCGCAACGCCTTCACGCTCCGCATCGCCCTGGTCCTCGGCCGCTTCCACGCCCGCGCCGCCAGGACGACCGGGTAGCGAGGACGGCCGGGTAGCGAGGACGGCCCGGGAGTGAGGAGCGTCGCACCGAGGGTCTCAGCCGGGGCTACAGGCGCTCACCAGGGTTTCTTGTAGGGGTCGTACAAAGCGCCAAGACCAAAGTTCGTCGTGATCGGCATCGTGGGCGCGGGCACATGACGGCAGGCTGGACGCTGTGATTCTCCTCGCATCGCCCGGCCAGGGCGCCCAGACCCCCGGCTTCCTGCAGCCATGGCTAGAGAAACCCGGCGTCGCCGACCGGTTCGCCTGGTGGTCGGCGGTCACGGGTCTGGACCTGGTGCGCTACGGGACGTCCGCGGACGCCGAGGAGATCCGCGACACCGCGGTCGCGCAGCCGCTGCTGGTCGCCGCCGCGATCGCCGCGTCCGAGGCCCTCTACGACGGCGCCCCGGGCGGCCGGACCGGGCCCGACGCCGTCGCCGGTCACAGCGTCGGCGAGCTGGCCGCCGCCGCGATCGCCGGGGTGCTCACCCCCGAGGCCGCGCTGGTCCTCGTCCGGGAGCGGGGCCGGGCGATGGCCGAGGCCGCCGCCGTCACCGAGACCGGCATGACGGCCGTGCTCGGCGGCGACGCCGACGAGGTCCTCGCCGCGATCGACAAGCACGGCCTCACCCCCGCCAACGTCAACGGCGCCGGCCAGGTCGTCGCCGCCGGGACGACCGAGCGCCTCGCGAAGTTCGCCGACGAGCCGCCCGCCAAGGCGCGCCTTCGGCCGCTGTCGGTCGCGGGCGCCTTCCACACCGAGCACATGGAGCCCGCCGTCGGCGCCCTGCGCCGCCTCGCGCCCGGCGTGCCCGTCGCCGACCCGCGGGCGAAGCTGCTCCAGAACCGCGACGGCGCCGTCGTCGAGAGCGGCCGCGACTTCGTCGCCCGGCTCGTCGAGCAGGTCAGCGCCCCCGTCCGCTGGGACGCGTGCATGGCGACCATGCGCGAGCTCGGCGTCACCGCGATCATCGAGCTGCCGCCCGCCGGGACGCTCGTCGGGCTGGCCCGGCGCGAGCTGAAGGGAATCGAGCTGGTCGCCCTCAAGACCCCCGCCGACCTGGACAAGGCCCGCGAGCTGATCGAGGCGGACGCGTCATGACCGCCGGACTCACCATCCCCGAGGCGGCGCCCGGCGCCCGCGTCCTCGCGTTCGGCGACTACCGCCCCGCCCGCATCGTCACCAACGACGACCTCGCGCGCACCGTCGACACCAACGACGAGTGGATCCGCAGCCGCGTCGGCATCTCCGAGCGGCGCATCGCCGGCGACGACGAGGGCATCGTCGAGCTCGGCGTGCACGCCGCCGGCAAGGCGCTGGCGAACAGCGGTCTCGCGCCCTCCGACATCGACCTGGTGATCCTGGCGACCTGCTCGGCGGAGACGCCGATGCCGGGCCACGCCGCGCAGGTCGCGCACCGCCTCGGCATCGAGGCGCCCGGCGCCTTCGACCTCAACGCCGCCTGCGCCGGCTTCTGCTACGCGCTCGGCACCGCCAGCGCCGCGGTCCGGGCCGGCAGCGCCCGCAACGTGCTGGTGGTCGGCGCCGAGAAGATGTCCCAGTGGATCGACTGGACCGACCGCTCCACCTGCATCATCTTCGCCGACGGCGCGGGCGCGGCGGTCGTCGCGCCCAGCGAGGCGCCCGGGATCGGCCCCGTCGTGTGGGGCAGCGCCGGCGACAAGTACGACAAGATCATCATTGATGACCGCAACTCGTTCATCCGGCAGGAGGGGCAGGCGGTCTTCCGCTGGGCCACCACCGCCATCGCGCCGATCGCGCTCCAGGCGTGCGAGCGGGCCGGGGTCAAGCCCGAGGAACTCGCCGCCGTCGTCCCGCACCAGGCCAACCTGCGGATCATCGAGGCGATCGCCCGCAAGGTGAAGGCGTCCAACGCCGTCGTCGCCACCGACATCGTGCAGTCCGGCAACACCTCGGGCGCCTCGATCCCGCTGGCGCTGTCCCGAATGATCGAACGCGGCGACGTGCCGTCCGGCGCCCCGGCCCTGCTGGTCGGGTTCGGCGCCGGGCTGTCCTACGCTGCCCAAGTCATCCAGATCCCGTAGGCCGTCACGCCTGCTCGCAGGCTCTGGACCAACCCACCGAAGGAGAACCCTGAACATGAAAGCAGTCGCCACCGAACAGGAGATCTTGGACGGCCTCGCCGAGATCATCGACGAGATCGTCGGGATCGACAAGTCCGAGGTGACCCCGGAGAAGAACTTCATCGACGACCTCGACATCGACTCCCTGTCGATGGTGGAGATCGCGGTGGCCGCCCAGGACCGGTTCAACGTCGAGATCCCCGACGACGAGCTGCGCAACCTGAAGACGGTCAAGGACGTCGTCAACTTCGTCCAGAACCTGCAGAGCTGAGCCGCGGGAGGGCGCGCCGCCACCCGGGAGGCGGCGCGCCCTTCCTCCTCCCCTCACAGTCCGCAAGGAGCACGCACTATGAGCAAGAGCCAGACCAGGGTCGTCGTGACCGGTCTCGGTGCAACGACCCCACTCGGCGGCGACATGCCGTCGACCTGGTCCGCCCTGCTCGCCGGCGAGTCCGGTATCCGCAAACTGGACTGGGAGGGGGTCGAGGACCTGCCGGTCCAGTTCGCCGCGACCCTGAAGGTCGACCCGTCCGAGGTGATGCCGAAGCAGAACCTGCGGCGGCTCGACCGCAACCAGGCGATCGCGCTGATCGCGGCGCGGGAGGCGTGGACGTCCGCCGGGTTCGCCGTGCCGACGGGCGGCAAGGGGCAGAAGGGCATGGAGCGCCCCGGGGTCGAGGGCGGCTACACCGTGGACGGCGAGCGCCTCGGCGTGGTGCTGTCCAGCGGCATCGGCGGCCTGCACACCGCCCTCAACAGCTATGACGTCTTCCGGGAGAAGGGCTGGTCGCGGGTCTCGCCCTTCACCGTCCCGATGCTGATGCCGAACGGCGCCTCCGGGCACGTCGGCATCGAGTTCGGCGCGATGGCCGGCTCGCACGCGCTGGTCAGCGCCTGCGCGTCCAGCGGCGAGGCCGTCGGGTACGCCATCGACATGATCCGCGCGGGCCGCGCCGACGTGGTGATCTGCGGCGGCACCGAGTCGTGCATACACCCGCTGCAGATGGCCTCGTTCGGGGCCATGCGCGCGATGTCGACCCGCAACGAGGAGCCGTCGCGCGCGTCCCGCCCCTACGACAAGAACCGCGACGGCTTCGTGCTCGGCGAGGGCGCCGCCGTGATGATCCTCGAATCCGAGGAGCACGCCCGCGCCCGCGGCGCGGAGATCCACGGCATCGCCGCGGGCTGCGGCTACTCCGGCGACGCCTACGACATCGTGCTGCCCGACCCGTCCGGCTCGGGACAGGCCAAGGCGATGCAGCGGGCCCTCAAGGACGCGGGCCTGGAGCCCTCCGACCTGGTGCACATCAACGCGCACGCCACCTCCACGCCCGCCGGGGACGTCGCGGAGCTCGCCTCCATCAAGGCGGGGCTCGGCGAGGAGGCCGCGCGCCAGGTGGTCATCACCGCGACCAAGTCGATGACCGGGCACCTGCTCGGCGGCGCGGGCGCGCTTGAGTCGATCTTCACGGTCCTCGCGCTCAAGGAGGGCCGCGTCCCGTTCGTGGCCAACCTGGAGGACCTCGACGACGAGGTCGACCTCGACATCGCGCGCGACGAGCCCCGCAAGCTCCCGGACGGTCCGGCGGCGGCGCTCAACAACTCGTTCGGATTCGGCGGGCACAACGTGTCGGTCGCCTTCCAGCGCGCTCTCTGACGGTCCTCGTCGAACGGCCCGGCCGGGTTTCCCGCCGGGCCGTTCGCGCATGCGCAGCCCCCCGCGCGTGCGCACCCGTCCCGCCGCCGCGGGGCGGCGATGACCGCTGCGGCGTCTGATCGGGGCCTACGGGACCCTGAGGGTGACGAGCGCGATGTCGTCGCGCGGCACGCCGTTCTGGAAACCGACGACGCGGTCGACGATCCGGCCGGTGATGGCGCCGGCGTCGAGGCCCCGCGCGTCGGACAGCAGCCCGGCCAGGCGGTCCTCGCCGAAGAACTCCCGGTCGCGGCGCGCCTCGCTGACGCCGTCGGTGAAGAACAGGACGGAGTCGCCGGACCGCAGCTCCACGGACTCGTCGGCCAGCACCACGTCGTCGAGTATGCCGAGCAGGTCGCCGGGGCGGCCGACGCGCCGCACCTCCCCGGAGGAGGCGACCAGAAGCGGCGCGGGATGACCACCGAGCGAGACGGTGAGGAGCGGCTTGCCGCGCGGGCCGTACTCGATGCCCGCGTAGACGGCGGTGCAGAACCGCTCCGCGCCGTGGCCCAGCAGGGACGAGTTCAGCTTCCGGAGGACGTCGGCGGGCGACTCGGCCTCCGTGGCGACCGCCCGCACCGTGTACCGGGCCAGGCTCGTCACCACCGCGGCCCCGGCCCCCTTGCCGCACACGTCCCCCAGCACCAGCCCCCACCGGGTGGGAGAGATCTCGAACAGGTCGTAGAAGTCCCCTCCCACCTCGTCGCCGGCGCCGGCCGGGCGGTAGGCGCCGCCCGCCTCCAGCCCGGGGACGCGCGGCAGCGCGGGCGGGATGAAGCTGCGCTGCAGGGTCTCGGCGAGCTGCCGGGCGCGGGCCTCCGAGTCCCGCGCGCGCCGGCGGGCGTGCAGGAGCTCCCGCTCGTACTCCCGGCGGTCGATGGCGCGGAAGACGCACACCCGGACGGCGGGGGCCCCGTCCGGTTCCTCCGGGCGCAGCGTCGAGTTGACCAGCACGGGCAGCCGCTCGCCGTCCGCGCACTTCAGGTCGACGGCGATCTCGTGGACCTCGCCCTGCATGGTCAGCAGCGGCGCGAAGTGCGTCTCGTAGTAGATGCGGTCCCCGACGGGGAGCAGCTCCTGGAAGCGCGTGCCGTCGAGCAGGTCGTCGGCGCGGTAGCCCGTCCAGTCCAGGAACGTCTGGTTGACCCTGGTGATCGTCCCGGGCGGGCGCAGCGACAGGTAGCCGCAGGGCGCGTGCTCGTAGAGGTCCCGGAGGCGGGCGAGTTCGTCATCCGCGCCGGACATCGGGGCCACTCGGAACCTTCCGCAGAAAGGCCTTGATCGCCGCGATCGTCTCCTCGGGCGCGCTCAGGTTGGGGCAGTGCCCCGTCGCGCGCAGCCGGACCAGCTCGCTTCCGGGGATGGCGCGGTGCACGTAGTCCCCCACCGCCTCCGGGGCGATGATGTCCTCCGAGCACTGCAGGAGCAGGGTCGGGACGCTCAGCCCGGGCAGGTCGGCCCGGTTGTCGGACAGGAAGGTCACGCGCGCGAACTGCCGCATGACGTCGGGATCGGTGCGGCAGAAGGCGTTGGTCAGCTCCCGGCCCAGCTCGGGCCGCTCCGGATTCCCCATGATCAGCGGCGCCATCCGGCTGGACCAGCCGAGATGGTTGCTCTCCAGCGACTCCAGGAGCTCGGTGATGTCGGCGCCGGTGAACCCGCCGACGTACTCCCCGTCGTCGACGTAGCGGGGCGAGGGGCCGACCAGCACCAGACGGGCGAAGCGACCGGGCTCCTTGTTCGCCGCCAGCACCCCGATCATCGCGCTGACGGAGTGCCCGACGAAGATCACGTCGTGCAGGTCCAGCTCGTGGACGATGTCCAGCACGTCCTCGGCGTAGGCCTCCAGGGTGCCGTACCGGTCGGCCGAGTAGGCCGACATGTCCGAGTTCCCCAACCCGACGTGGTCGAAGAGGAGGACCCGATGGTCGGCCTCGAAGGCCGGCGCGGTGAGCCGCCACATCGTCTGGTCGCAGCCGAACCCGTGCGCGAAGAGCATGGGCTGCCCCGACCGTCGGCCCAGGTCCTGCACGTTGTTGCGGGTCAAAGCGGACACCTCCCCAACGTGCCCCGGGCTCCCCGTTTCCACACCTCACGGGGCCGCCCGGCGGCGGGCGTGCTCGCCTCCCGGCCACGGGAGCGTACGAGTCGCGGGACGGGTACGCGCTCCGGGCGGGCGGCGCCGGCCGCGCCGCGGGACCGTCAGACGGCGGCGTGCAGCCAGCGGACGGGGGCGCCGTCGCCGGCCCGGCGGAAGGGCTCCAGCTCGTTGTCCCACGGCGTGCCGAGCAGCCGGTCGAGCTCCTGCTCCAGCGTGGCCTTGCCGACGGCGGCGTTCGCCATCACCGCGCGGAGCCGGTCCTCGGGGACCATGATGTCGCCGCTGGCGCCGATGACCCCCGTGAACACCCCGAGGGTCGGGGTGAAGCTGAAGCGGACGCCGTCGGTGCCGGGCGTCGGATCCTCGGTGGCCTCGAACCGCACCAGTTTCCAGTTGCGCAGCGCGGAGGTGATGCCCGCGGCGGTGCCGGGCCTGCCCTCCCAATGAAGCTCGGCGCGCAGCGTTCCGGGCGCGGCCGGCTGATCTGCCCACTCAAGGGAAACGGGCACCCCGAGAACACCTGCGGCGGCCCACTCGATGTGCGGGCTCAGCGCAGGTGGCGCGGAGTGGACGTAAAAAACGCCACGTGCGGTCACCGGACCTCCTGGATCTGTACCGAGGCTCGTCTTCCCCTACGGCCTCGTACGTCCCAAGTCGGCGTCCGCGTCCCTCATTGTGCATCATCGGCCGGAGTCGCACCACCGTGAGTTCGCAGTTTGTTGAACGCTTGAACACAGGATGCACATCGTTCACCCGGCGCCTCCGTCAAGATCCACTATTGCGAGGGGGACGCGGGTGTGCCTCCCCTCCCGGGTGAGACTCGTCACGCATGCCACCATCGGCCATCTTCCGCTCGTTCCAGGCACGGAGCGTCATCGGTTCGCCACGATGAGCGAAAGGGTCGGTTCGGCGGAGGCGAGGTTCGATGTTCGATCAACAGGCGCGGCTGGAGCGGGTGCTGGCCCGGCACGCGGACGCGGTCGTCGTGGAGCCGCTGCCGGGGCGGCCGGCGCTGATCCGCCGGGACGAGATCCTGGTCGCGGGGCGTGACGCCGGCGCGGCCGAGTCGCTGGTCCGGCGCTGGTACGACTCGCGCGACGACGAGGGCGGCGTCACGCGGCTGCGGCTGCGCGCCCCCGCGAAGGTCGACGTGTGCGAGCTCGCGGCCGTCCTCGGCAGCGCCGACCGGCGGCACCGGAGGCTGAGCGCGGCGCCGAACCACCTCGTCCTCGGCCAGCCGATGTGGTGGAGCGGGCCCGCGGACCTGCCCCGCCCCGCCCCTCCCGTGCCCGCGCCGCGGGGCGGCCCGGTCCGGCGGGACGTGACGGTCGCGATCCTGGACACCGGCCTGTCGCCGCACCCCTGGTACGAGGGCGAGGAGTGGTACCGCGAGCAGCGCGACGAGGTGGCGGAGGTCCTGGACGCCGATCTGGACTTCGCGCTCGACGCGCAGGCGGGGCACGGCACGTTCATCGCGGGCGTGGTGCTGTCCCAGGCGCCGTCCGCCGTCCTGCGGGCCCGCCGCGTCATCGACGGCCACGGGATCGGCGACGAGCTGGACGTGATCCGGGCGCTGGAGTGGCTCGCCGCCTGGGGCCGCGCCGACGTCGTCAACCTCTCGCTCGGCTGCCACACCTACGACGACCGCCCCTCGCCGGTGCTCTCCCAGGCGGTCGCGGCGCTCGGCCGCCGCACGGTCGTCGTGGCGTGCGCGGGGAACGCGGCGACGGACCGCCCGTTCTGGCCCGCCGCGATGAAGCCGGTCATCGGCGTCGCCGCGCTGGACGGCGACGACCGGGCCTGGTTCTCCAACCACGGCTGGTGGGTGGACGCGTGCGCGCAGGGCGTCGGCGTGGCCAGCGCCTTCGTCCGGTTCGACGGCCCCCGCCCCGCGGTGAGCGGTTCCGATCCCGACCGGTTCGACGGCTACGCCACATGGAGCGGGACGTCGTTCGCGACGCCGGTCGTGGCGGGGCGGATCGCCGCCCTCGCCGCGCACGAGGACATCGGGGCGGCCGAGGCGGCCGATCGCGTGCTCGATCCCGCGCGGCACCCGGTTCTTCCGGGTCTCGGCACCGAAGTGCACAGCGCGTCATCGATCGATGCCATAGGGTGAAGGGGGAGCGGGGGGCCTCAGGAGGAGACTTCGGTGGCCCGTAGGGACGATACGGACGAGCTGATAATCCGGGCACGCGACGGCGACGGCGACGCGTGGGCCCGGCTGGTCGAGCGGCACAGCGGGCTGCTGTGGTCGATCGCTCGCTCGTACGGTTTGAACGACGCCGACGCGGGCGACGCGGTGCAGACCACGTGGCTGCGGCTGGTGGAGCGGATCGACGAGCTCCGCGAGCCCGCCGCGGCGACATGCTGGCTGGCCACGACGGCGCGCCACGAGAGCTTACGGCTGGCGCGCCGGCGCGGCCGTGCGCTCCCGTCCGTGCCCGCGCCGCGCGAACCGGAGCCCGATCCGGCGCGGGTGGTCGCGGCGCGCGAGCGGCTCGGCCTGGTCGGCGCGGCGCTGGAGCGGCTGCCGCTGCGCTGCCGGACGCTGCTGCGGCTGTTCGCGCTCGCGCCGAGCCACGCCGAGCTGGCCGCCGCCCTCGGGATCCCCGTCGGCAGCGTGGGCCCGACGCGGGCGCGCTGCCTGGAGTCGCTGCGAAGGCTGGTCTCGTGAACGACGACGAGCTGATGGCGGGAGTCCGCGCGACGTTCCAGATCCTCGACCCGGTGCCGGCGGCCGTGCTCGCGGCGGCCCGCGCGTCGATCGCTTGGCGGGCGCCGGCCGCGCGGCTGGCGGAACTGGAGCACGACCTGGGCGGCCGCGCGGCGGGGGTGCGGGGCGGCCCGGCCCGGACGCTGACCTTCACCTGCCCGGACGCGGCGGTCGAGATCGAGGTGGCGCCGGACGGCCGGTTCCGGGAGATCCACGGGCGGCTCGTCCCGCCCGCGGCGGCGCTCGTCGAGGTCCGCCACCGCGACCTGCCGCCGGGCGGGATCACGGCGCGCACGGAGCCGGCGGGGATGTTCTGGCTGCCGCGCGTGCCGGCCGGGCTGGTGAGCCTGATCCTGCGGCTGGACGACGGCACGTCGATCGTCACGAGCTGGATCCGGCTGTGACCGGACGGGACGAATGAGCGGGCCGGACGAATGAGCGGGCGGGATGAAGGCGTCCTGCTGCGGATGGCGGCGACGGATCCCGCGACCGCCTTCACGCGGGCGCTCGCGCTGCTGGAGGACGGCGGCGGGATCCTGCCGCTGCGCGTGGCCGGTCTGGCCGCCAAGGAGCTGGGCAGGCTCGACGAAGGCCTCGCCTTCCTCCGGCGCGCCCTGGAACTGGCCTCCGGGTCCGACGCGTACGCGGCGGCGCAGGTGCGGATGAACCTCGTCGGGCTGCTCACGGCGAGCGGCGACGTCACCGAGGCGCTCGCCCAGGCGAGGCGGGCGGAGACCGTCCTGCACGGGCCCGACGCCGACCGCCTGGCCGCGAACAAGGCGGGCGCTCTGGCACGGGCCGGACGTCTGGAAGAGGCGCACGACGTCGCGGTGCGGGCCTTGCCCCGCTTACGCGCGGGGCACGACCCCGCCGCGCTCAGCGGTCTGCTCACCAACCTCGGCCTGGCGCGGGTGTTCCGCGGTGACTACGACGGCGCGGAGGAGGCGCTGGCCGAGGCCGTCGCCGTCGGCGAGGCCGCCGCGTTACGCCACCAGACGGCCATGGCGAAGGGGAACCTGGCCTTCACGGTGTCGCGGCGGGGGGACGTCCCGCGCGCGCTCCGTCTCTTCGCGGAGGCCGAGCAGGGCCTGACTGGGGAGCGCCTGGCGCAGTGCCGGTT
Organism: Actinomadura sp. NPDC000929; assembly: GCF_040492065.1. NCBI lineage: Bacteria > Bacillati > Actinomycetota > Actinomycetes > Streptosporangiales > Thermomonosporaceae > Actinomadura > Actinomadura sp. NPDC000929. Next base: position 25,407 of record NZ_JBEUPA010000112.1, read on the forward strand.
CGACCAGGCGGAGACGCTCATCATGGCGGGTCTGCCGGGTGAGGCGCGTCCCGTCCTCACCGCCGCCCTGGACGCGGCCACCGCGAACGGGTACCGGTGCGACACGGCTGACGGATACCTCCTGCTCGCCCACGCCGAACTGGCCGACGGCAACGCGGAGGAGGCCACGGTGGCGGCGGAGCTGGCCCGCACGACGTTCACCGAACAGCAGCGCGCCGGATGGGCGCTGCTGGCCGAGCACGTGCTGCTCAAGGCCCGGTGGGCGTCCGGTGAACGCTCCCCCGTCCTGCTGCGTTCGGCCGCGGCCGCGGCGGAACGGCTGGACGCCGGCGGCTGGGCGGACGCCGCCGACGAGGCCCGCATCGTCGCCGCGCGCGTGGCGCTGTCGCTGGGCCGGCCGGCGGGGCATCTGCTGGCCTCCGTCCGGCGGACGAGCGGCCCGGCCTCGGGCAGGATCGCCGCCTGGCACGCGACGGCCCTCGAACACTCCTCCCGCGACGCCCGCAAGGGCGCGCTGGCGGCGGTCAAGGCAGGGCTTGAGGTGACCGAGGAGCACGCGGAGGCCCTGGACGCGCTCGACCTGCGCGCCCGCGCGGCGGGGCTCGCCGCGGAGCTGGCGGAGCTCGGGCTCCGCCTGTCCGGGTCGGCGCGGGAACTGCTCGCCGTGGAGGAGCGGCGTCGGGCGATCGCCCGGCCAGTCCGCGTCCGCCCGCCCAAGGACCCCGAGCGGGCCGCGGCGCTGACCGCGCTGCGCGCCCTCAGCGTCGACCGCACGGCCGACACCGCCCGCGGCGGGGCCCCGGCCGCGCCGCTCGCGGACCGCGCCGCGCTGGAGGCGGACCTGACGGCGCTGGAGGCGAAGATCCGCGACCGGACGCGCCGCCGCCCGTCCGGCGCGTCGCCGGGACGCCCCGCCGCGGCCGGCGCGGTCGCCGCCGCGCTCGGCGACCGCGCCCTCGTCGAGCTGATCGCGATCGGGGACGAGCTGCACGCCGTCACCGTCGCGCGGGGCCGCACCCGCCGCCACCGCCTCGGCGCGGGCGACGCGGCGCGCCGCGAGACCGGCCTGCTCCGCTTCGCCGCGTGCCGCCTCGCCGAGGACGGCGGGCCGCCGGCGCCGTCCTCGCTCACGGGCGCGGCCGAGCGCCTCGACCGCCTCCTGCTCGCACCGCTCTCCCCCGTCCTCGGCGACCGCGAGCTGGTCATCGCCCCGACGGGGGTCCTCCACGGCCTGCCGTGGGCGGCGCTCCCGTCCCTGGCGGGGCGCCCGTTCACGGTCGTCCCGTCCGCCGGGGCCTGGCTTCACGCCCGCACGCGCGCCCCGTCCGGCGGGCGCACCGTCCTCGTGGCGGGCCCGGATCTTCTGCACGCCGACCGCGAGATCGCCGCGCTCCGCCGCCTCCACCCCGGCGCCGCCGTCCTGGACGGCCCGGACGCCCGCGCCGAACCCGTCCGCGACGCCCTGGAAGGGGCCGCCCTCGCCCACATCGCCGCCCACGGCGAGTTCCACCCGGGCAACGCCCTGTTCTCCCGGCTGCGCCTGGCCGACGGCCCCCTCATGGTCCACGACCTCGACGAGCTGGCCGATCCGCCGCGCCTGATCGTCCTGTCCGCGTGCGACATCGGCCGCGCCGACGAGGGGGACGCCGTCCTCGGCATGGCCGGCGCGCTGCTGGCCCTGGGCGCCGCCACCGTGATCGCCAGCGTCCTGCCCGTCCGGGACGACGCGACCCCGGCCTTCATGACCGCTTTCCACACCGCGCTGGCGGCCGGGAAGACCCCCTCCCGGGCGCTGGCCGCCATCGCCCGGACCCCGGCCACGACCGGTTTCCTGGCCATGGGAGCGGGCTGACCCCCGGCGGAGGGTCAGTCGCCGACGGCGATCGGGTTGCCGGGGTCGGCCACCCAGTTCGACCACGACCCGACGTAGAGGGCGGCCGGGATGCCGGCGAGGTGGAGGGCGAGGATCTCGTGGGCGGCGGTGACGCCCGAGCCGCAGTAGGCGCCGACGTCGAGGGCGTCGGTGGCGCCGAGCTGCGCGAACCGCTCGCGCAGCAGCCCGGGCGGCAGGAACCGGCCGTCGACACCGACGTTTCCTGAGGTGGGAGCGTTCCGGGCGCCCGGGATGTGCCCCGCCACGGGGTCGACCGGCTCCTGCTCGCCGCGGTAGCGCTCGGCGGCGCGGGCGTCCAGGAGCACGCCCGCGCGGGCCAGTTCCGCGGCGCCCTCGGCGTCCAGGACGGGCAGGCCGCCGGGGTGGGCGACGAAGTCGCCCGGCTTGGCCTCGGGCTCCTCCGTGCTCACCGGGCGGCCGGCCTCGGCCCAGGCGCGGTAGCCGCCGTCCAGGACGCGGACCCGTTCGTGCCCGAAGTAGCGCAGCGACCACCACAGCCGGGCGGCGGCCGTGGAGTCGGCGTCGTCGTAGACCACGACCAGGCTGTCGGCCGAGACCCCGGCGCGGCGCACCGCCGCCTCGAAGGCGGCGGGGTCCGGCAGGGGGTGGCGGCCGCCGGGACCGGGCGGCCCGGCCACGTCGCGGTCGAGGTCGACGAACACGGCGCCGGGCAGGTGCCCCCTGCGGTAGGACTCGATCCCCGGCGGCCCCGCCAGATGCCATCGGACGTCCAGCAGGACCACGTTCGCCTGCCGTCGGAGCAGCCGGTCCAGCGCGGGCACTTCGATGAGAGGGTGCACATCGCCAGTTTGGCCGTCGTTGCCCCGATTAGGGAGGGGCGAATCCGGGTTCATCTCAACTCCGCGGGATCTCAGGGCCGGGACGCGGTGAGCAGCGGCACCAGTTGCTCGGCCGGGACGAGGGAGCCGTGCATGCCGACCATCTGCTCCAGCCACGGCTCCCTTTCGGACGCCACGATCGCGAGGCCGGTGCGCGGGACGGCGACCACGTCGCCGATCCGCTCCAGCATCCCGGGGCCGATCGCGCCGAACCAGCCGTTCTCGACGGCGTGCTCGCGGCTCACGACCCACGCCCTGCCGCCCAGCGTCTCCGTCCAGGCGGCGAGCACGTCCGCGTGGGCGCCCGGCTCGCTGTAAACGTAGCGGGCGCGGGCGTCCCCGCCGAGCAGGGCGACGCCCGCCGCCAGTTCGGGGACGGCGTCGACGTCGATCCGCTCGTCCGGGTCGACCATGCCGTGGTCGGCGGTCACGTGCAGGGACGAGCCCGGCGGCAGGCCCTCCGCGAGGCGCTGCGCGAGGCCGTCGACGTACCGGAGCATGTGCCGCCAGTCGGCGGAGCCGACCCCGAACCGGTGGCCGGTCGCGTCGAGCTCGGCGTAGTACACGGTGACGTAGGCCCGGTCGCCGCGGCGCAGGGCCTGCCCGGCGCGGTCGGCGAGCTGGTAGGGGCCGCGGCCCGCCACGTAGTCGGCGCCGCGCGTGGTGGCGCGGCTGAGGCTGGACCCCCGGTAGAGGGGCTCCGCCACGTAGGCGACCTCGACGCCGTGCGCGGCCGCCCGCCCGTAGGCGGTCGGGACCGGCTGGAACGTCTCGGGCTCGACGGTCTCGTCGTTCCAGCGAAGGCAGTTCAGCAACCGCCCCGTGCCGGGGATCGCGATCTGCACGCCGAGCAGGCCGTGCTCGCCGGGTGGGGCGCCGGTGGCCAGCGAGCCGAGGCTGCTGACGGTCGTCGCCGGGAACCCGGCCGTGATCGGGCCGCCGTCCATCGCGTTCAGGAACGGCGCCTCGCGGGGATGGGCCCGCAGCTGCTCCCAGCCGAGTCCGTCGACCAGCAACACGCAGACGCGCGGAACGGCGGGCAGGCCCAGGACGTTCGGCGCGTCCGGGACGCCCAGCGCTGCCAGCGCGGAGGACGGCAGGTCGGACAGCGCGGCCTCGCCGTAGCGCGGGACGGGCGGTTCGGAGAGGGCCGGCCCCTCCTCCCGGCCGGACCCGCCGCGCCGCTCGGCGGCGGCCGCGCTCACCGCGCGGTCACGGCGGACAGTTCCTCGGCGAAGGCCAGCACCTGGCTCACGGCGTCCGCGCCGTCCGCGGCCTCGCTGACCCGCAGCGACAGGTCGTCGGCCGTCACGCTGCCGGTGTAGCCGTGGTCGGCCTCGCAGTTCTCGTCGCCGCACGTCGCGGGTTCGAGGTCGATGTGGGCGATGGCGCCCCAGCCGATGGTCAGCACGACCTCCGTGGGCGGCACCCCGGGCACGTAGGACGCCGGGTCGGGGACGACCCGCGTCACCGCGACGGACTGGACGCGCTCCAGCTTGACGGCCTCGGTGGTGGTGGACGCGTGCGGCCGCGTCATGCCCTCGCCGGGCGGGTGCTCGTCGGTGTGGCACACCAGCAGCCGGCTCGCCGACAGCACGAGCACGGTCACGTGCCGCCGGACCTCCATCGCGGGGTCGAAGGTCGCCTCGTGGTGGACGACGTAGGCGGTGACGCGCTCGTCCCCGACGGCCGACTCGACCGCGTCCGCGACCAGGGCCGGGTAGTAACCGCTGCGCTCGATCGCCGTGCGCAGACCACTGACGGTCGCTCGGGTTTCCCTCATGGCCCCATCCTGCCCTGTCCGGGGCCGGACGCGCACATGAGCGCCGCGGCACGCGGCAATATATCCGTGTGCGAGGTAACGCCCTTGTGCGGGTAACGTCCGCGTGCGGGGTACAGGGGGGGCATGGACGAGCATCCACTGCCGACCCCGCCGCCGGTGCCGCCGCCCACGCCGGACCCGGCACCTCCCCCGCAGCCCCCCGTGCCCCCCGAGCCGCCGCCCGGCCCCGCC